>NZ_JAUBOQ010000056.1:0-40065 GCF_036700325.1 Microcoleus sp. Z1_B2 | reverse complement strand
TCCCGCCCGTCCTTTCTGGGCGGGCGGGACGCCCATCCCACAAGAAAAAAGGGAAATTATTTAATTGACGATCCTAATTAAAGTAGGGTGCGTCGCCGCCTGAATTCTGATTATTTACCACTATCAATGAGCGACGCACCATACCGCTATACTCTCGCCCGAAGTCACAAAAGAGAGTTAATTGTAGGGACACGGCACTGCCGTCTCGAAAGCTGTGCGTAATATTAATTCCGATGCTGCCAGATTTGATATGAAAGCAGTTGATTTTAGGCCGCAACAAAAAAGAGGACACAGCACTGCTGTGTCCATACTTTATATTTGTATTTTTCTAATTTGGACAAAATAAGACCCACCCTCAACCTAAACACTCAACCCTATACTTTTCGACGATCGTTGGTGCAAGCTTTATTTGTCAAAAATCTGCAATCCGATATCCATATTTTTTAAATCAGGATTTTAATTTGCTAAGTCGGCTGAGCTTCCAACCAATCAAAAATCAGGTTTAACTGTTCCAGTGTTACTAACCCGTACTGCCACAGCACCATCGGCAGTTCGCTGGCATCTTGTTCGCCGTGTCGGAGAGCAACGGCGATCGCCGAATTCGATATCGCCAACTCTCCCCGCAAATAATCGATCAGTTGAGCCTTTCTCATCACCTTCACCGCCAGTTTTATGCGATTTTGTAAAGATATGTAGCTAATCAGTCTGTATCGGAAGTTTAATTGGTCTAATTTTAGGTTCACAATAGAGAACCAGGTGTGATGGAAACAGCACAAAACTGGTGATAAAACTCAGATAAAAAAGCGATCGCAGTCACAATAACTCCGAGAATCAAATATGGGGTTCCGCGATCGCTCGTTTGCTTCGCATCAATTTATTTAAAAATCCTAAAGTCCTAGCTGAAGCTGAACTCCCGCTTCTGTACCGCTGTCGGTTTGTTTTGGAGGTAAAGGATTTCCTTGACGCTGGGCGTCTGAAGGAGTAGTAATAAATTCTAATGGGCCCTCGATTTTGAGACGAAATGTGTCGCCCAAGCTTCTTTCCCTTCTAGCAGAATTAGCCCCCGTTTCTGGTTCACCAATCAAGTTTTGGTAGTCCGAGTCTAAAGTTCTGTCCTCCACAGTCCTCAACGAGTCCCCAGATAAAGTCGTTTCCGAATATTGGGGCGTTGGTTGCAGTCTTTGTTGGGCGAGAACCGCCGGGGTCAAACCGATAAAAATTGAGCTCAGTCCGAGAGCAGTGCCAAGAGTAGCAATAACTGCGTTCATCATCCATGCCTCCGCTAGTTGCATCCTACTATCCTTATTTTACCCAGTCGCAATTAAGTTGTACTCTATCAAAAGTAGCTGCTTGTGGAGATATCAATTAAATTTACTGTCAAAACTTATAACTTTCGATCGCGCTATCGGTCAAATATAACTGACGCAGCAACCGGGTTGAAACGCCAAAATACGTCATTTCAGACATGAGTCAACCAAAAACTCTATTGGTTTGATTAGCGCGCCTCATGAGTGGAAAAATAGTTAGTGCTGGACGCACGGGCGGCTATCCATCGGTTGTTTTTCACGAAAATAGTTCGTTGCAGACCGCCAAAACGCTAAAAAAACCTGGTTTGAGATACCAGTTCCCAAAAAAATGCAACGGCAGACAAATTCCAAGCCCTTACAGAATCAGTCTTTCCTACTTCTTTAATTCTTTAATCTCAAATCTATAATAGGATGAGCGTGTAGAGTGAGTCCAGGATTGATACTGCATTCATCTCGATCGCCAATGTTCCCCAAGCGGACGATCGCGCTAAGATGGCGGTGGCAGTCGTTAAAAATTCAGTTGCCAGCGGCAGATTCCGAACTCTTAACAGCACTTTGCCTACTAAAACCATCTCAACTTCAAAACCTGCGCTCATCAAGTTGTACTTGACCAATAATTTCTTAATGGTACCCGCCACGTGATTTATCCGTGGAATCAATCCAACATCCAAAATCCTTGCATCCTCAAGCCCCCGGATTTATCCGTGGTGTCAATCTAAAATCTAAAATCTAAAATCTAAAATCGAATGACCAATAATTTCAAAGGTGGTACCCGCCACGTGATTTATCCGTGGAATCAATCCAAAATCCAAAATCCTTGCATCCTCAAGCCCCCGGATTTATCCGTGGTGTCAATTCTTTAATCTCAAATCTAAAATCTAAAATCGAATGACCGGAATGTTGTGGGTTCATAATAGTTCTGCTTTACCATGCCAATCAAATATCTGACAGACCCGATTTTAAAAATGTCGCGCAAAGTGCCAATTCGCATCGTCCTTGTTGTACCTTTTGCACTCCAGACTTTCGCTGCTGTAGGGTTGACGGGGTGGCTGTCGTTGCGGAACGGGCGCATAGCCGTCAACGATGTTGCCGCCCAACTGCGGACAGAAGTCACATCGCGTATCCAGCAACATATTAACAGTTATATTGAAACGCCACACCAAATCAATCAGCTCAATCTCGATGCCATCCGTCTTGGCATTGTGAACGTGCAGGATAGTGATAGTTTGCAACGCTACTTCTACAAACAAATCAAAATTTTTGATAAAATTAGCTACATTCAATTCGCATCCGAAGAAAAAGATTTTATTGGAGTGGAACGCCTCGACGACGGCAAGTTGCAAATTCAGATTTCTAATCAATCTACTGGCTATAACTTTCACACCTACGCGCCGTCCGAGTTCGGGGAACCAACCAAGCTATTAAAAACTACTCTCAACTACGACCCCCGCGTCCGACCTTGGTACATAGCTCCGGTGCGCGCAGGCAAACCGACTTGGAGTAAAATCTATAATTATTTTGACGCTCCCAAACTAGCGATTACGGCGGCTGTACCAGTTTATGGCGATGATGGTAAACTGATTGGCATCCTGGGTTCTGACTTGGCACTTTCCAAGCTCAATCAATTCTTAGAAAGTCTAAAAATTGGCAAATCAGGACAGACTTTTATTGTAGAAAGGTCTGGGCAATTGGTGGCAAATTCTACTCTGGAACCGCCATTTATTGTTAGCAATGGTGTTGCGAAACGGATTGTGGCAACGAGCAGCAAGAATGTTCTCATTCGATCGACCGCCCGCTATTTGACTGAACGCTTCGGGGATTTGCACAAAATTGACAGATCTCGCCAGTTAGATTTTACGATCGACGGTCAACGGCAATTTCTACAGGTGACGCCGCTTTTAGACAGCAGGGGCCTCGACTGGTTGATTGTGGTGACGGTTCCTGAAGCCGATTTTATGGAAAGGATTAATGCCAACACTCGGTATACTGTGGTGATGTGTCTGGGTGCTTTGGTGCTGGCAACGGTGATTGGCGCTCTGACTTCTAGGTGGATTGTTGTACCGATTCGGCGTCTGAGCAAGGCTGCGGAGGGTTTGTCCCGGGGAGAATGGGACGGGATGGCGGTAGATTCCCGCTTGATGGCGTCTGTAGAGCGAGAGGATGAGGTGGGTGTCCTGGCTCGCTCTTTTAATATGATGGCCGCTCAATTGGAAGAGTCGTTTACTACTCTCGAAGATCGGGTGGAATCTGCGATCGCCGACAAAAATCAATTAATTATTTCTCTGAAAAAATCCCAGCAAAAACTGGCTCTCCATCTTCACCAAACTCCTTTGGGTGCGATTGAATGGAATCTAAACTTTGAAGTAGCGGAATGGAATTTGTCAGCGGAAAGAATTTTTGGATACAACCGTTTGGAAGCAATGGGACGCCACGGAGTCGATCTCATAGTTCCTGAAAATGCTAAGGAGTATGTCCGGCAACTATCTATAACTTTGCTCACTAATCAAGGAGGAATTAGTAGTATTAACGAGAACATCAGAAAAGACGGAAAAATTATTCTGTGCGAGTGGTACAATACGACCTTGGTTGATGCTGATGGCAGCATTATCGGGGTGGCATCGCTGATTCAGGATGTGACTGAATTTCACAGTGCTGTGGGGCAGTTGCGGGCCAGCGAGGAGCGGTTTCGCCAGTTGGCAGAAAATATTCATGAGGTATTTTGGATTAGAGAACCCAATCAAAAGCAGCTAGTTTATGTGAGCCCTGCTTGCGAGAAAATATGGAATTTGAGCTGTCAGAGTTTGCAGTCAGAACCGGAGGCTTTTTGGGATGCTATTCACCGGGAGGATCTCGATCGCGTCAAGGCTGCTTTTGCGAAACAGGGGCGGGGCGATTATGATGAGGAGTATCGGGTAGTGCGCTCGGACGGTTCAGTTTGCTGGGTGCGCGATCGGGCTTTTCCAGTCCGCAGCCAAACCGGAGAAATTTACCGCATCGTCGGTATTGCTGAAGATATTACCCAGCGCAAATTAGCAGAAGAATTCCAAAAAGTCGCTCAAACCGCTCAAGCAGCAAACCAAGCCAAAAGCGCCTTTTTAGCTAATATGAGCCACGAATTGCGAACTCCCCTCAACGCGATTATTGGTTACAGCGATATGCTCACAGAAGACGCGGAGGATTTAGGCTGCGAAGATTTTATCCCCGACTTGCAAAAAATTCAAACTGCCGGTAAACACCTGCTATCTTTAATTAGCGACATTCTAGATATTTCTAAGATTGAAGCGGGGCGGATGGAACTTTACTTAGAAACTTTCAACCCGGTTAATTTAATTGACGAGGTAGTTTCTACTGTCAAACCCTTGGTAGATAAAAATTCAAATAAGTTTGAAGTTGATGTTGCTGACGACTTGGGAATGATGTATGCTGACATTACCAAAACTCGTCAAATATTGCTCAACCTGCTGAGCAATGCAGCCAAATTTACGGAACATGGCACTATTACCCTCTGTATTGAAAGAGTTAAACATGACAGCTTAACCACTCAAGAAATAGCAGAACCTTCCGACTCAATAATTTTTCGCGTAGCTGATACGGGCATTGGGATTCCCCCCGAACAATTGCAGCATTTATTTCAAGCATTTATGCAGGGCGACGCATCAACTACCCGCAAGTATGGCGGCACGGGTTTGGGATTGACGATTAGCCGTCACTTTTGCGTGATGATGGGTGGCGATATGCAGGTTGAAAGCGAGTTAGGTTGCGGTTCGGTTTTTACTGTGTGCTTGCCGGCCCGCGTTGAATTATTGGTCAGCAGTTAGTCTTGCTTTCCGGGAGGCAATTGTTACACAAGAAACCAGGTTTATTGACAAAAAACCTACGCTTTTAGATAATTTATGAGCAATAAACCAAGGTGATGATAGGATGCAGCCTCAGTCTTATTCTAGCTAATTCGCCGTTTCTGCCGCCCCAAAAGTTGAGCTGTTAATACCCCGCCGACGAAGCCAAAGAAATGCCCTTGCCAGGAAATTCCCGGCTGCGAGGGCAAAACTCCCCAAATTAAACTGCCGTAGAAGAAACCGACAATTAAAGATACCAAAATAGATGTAAAGCTGCGTTCAAAATAGCCCCGCAGCAGCAAGAAGCCGAAGTAACCAAAGATTAATCCGCTGGCACCAATGTGAACGGAATAGGGCGCGCCAGTCAGCCAAACTCCGAATCCGCTGACTAGCACAGTGACCGCACTCACGATAAAAAAGTCGCTAATTTCTCGCAGCATGATCAACCAACCCAATGTCACTAAAGGGAGGGTATTGGTGGCTAAGTGAGCAAAACTGCCGTGCAGAAAAGGCATCAACAGGATGCCTTGAAGTCCGTCGAGGTTGCGGGGGCGGACTCCGTAGGCATTCAGCCTGCCTCCGAATAGGAATACATCGACAATTTCGATAATCCAGAGGAGGGAGACGAAGCCACCGAGAATGGCGGCGTGGCTTTGCAATTCGCGGGTGATAGCTTTGGTTTCTGGGTTACTCATGGGTGGTGAGGACGGTGATACCGATTATTTCTCATTGTAGAAGTTTCTGAGCGATCGCGAGCAAAGATTGTTGGGTCGATGTTTCAGGGTTTTTTGCAGCAGAGCTTATTTAGAAATATTATAAGTTTTATTAAAAATTCCGCATTTTCACGTATAGGATAATTCACCTGGATGCGTCACAATTGTAATTGAACAACAAAAGGAGACTCAACCGAAGGTTGAAGCTAAAAGGTAGAAGACAGAATTTTTACCCTCTCAATCAATTGTTGGGCTTGAAATGAGGACACTTTTTAGAGCGCACACCGTCTTTAAAAAAAATCAGGAACTACTTTTCTCGCCCTAAGTCATTAATTTAAGAAGTTCAATCCGGTAAAGCAAAACGAGATGCTGTAGATACTGATTGTAGATAATATCGCACAAGCTCTACAGAGAGTTCTTGGCACCTCGTTATCAAAGAGGAAGAGAGCAAAATGAACGTATTTGATCATACAGTCTCCTACCGAACTCTGCCACATTGGGTAGGATTTGGCAAACAAGAAACCGCCGTTAATGTCGCTACAAATTCTCAGCCTTACGGTCAAAAGCCACACTTTGACCCCTTGCATCCGCTAAAACAATGGCTTGATAACACTGCAATTAAAAGTCAAAAGTTGGCACGGTTGCTGTGTAAGTTGATTCCTAGCCAGTGTCCGTTTGAGCGAGAAGTCAAAATTGGCGATCGCACTTTATTATCCATTCCGCCGCTGTGCAAGTTAAATCCGCTTTACGAGCAAGTGGTTGGGCTGCGCTTTCGAGCTTTGTGTTATTTGGCTGACGAATGTGGCGAAGATGTGACTCCTTATTGTTAATGCTGCAAAAACTTAAATTTCTCACTGTCATTTCACCCTCCCTTCTCCTTGTTGGGGAGGGTTTTTTTATTTTGAGATTATTCGGTGGTTGAAACCTGTTATATCAATTCCGGTTGCACCGGAATTATTGTTGACTGTTGACTGTTGACTGTTGACTGTTGACTGTGAGTCGAAAAACTGAATGGTTGAGTGTTAACTGTTGACTCGATTTTATTATTCCGATGCAACCGGAAACGATATTAACCTCAAACTCAAATGTGGCAAAGGGCCGATCATTCGATTTTAGATTTTAGATTTTAGATTTTAGATTTTAGATTTTGGATTGACTTGCGCGAGATAAATTCGGGGGCTTGAGGATTTTAGATTTTAGATTTTGGATTGATTCCACGGAGAAATCACGTGGCGGGTACCATCAAGAAATTCTTGGTCATTTGAATTCGAGGTTAAATTAGACAAACTTTCGTCTGCCTCAGCAGAAAAGCCAGATATTCTGTTAGATCCCCGGCTTTTTGAAAAAGTCGGGGATCTAAAGCCTGATCGCATTTAAATACTAAAGGGAGCGAATCACTCGTTGTTGGAGAATGCGTTTGCCTTTGTTATAAATACTAAGGCTAGCTCCTGTAACAATGTAATCGTAGGCACCATTTGTGGCCACGTAACCAGTCCCCTCTTCAGTTCGAGCACGCAGGGCAATTGTGCTGCCGTTACTCTTTTTAACGCCGTAGTAATATACTTGATTGGCGTGGTTGTAGCACAGATAAATCCGAAAGTTGCTGGTCTCGAAATAGTTTTCCACTTTCTGTCTTTTGCGAGCACAAAAATCTCTAACCTGTTTTTGGGGAGTGGATACATTAGCTATTTGTATGGTTTCAATCGGAGACTGAGTGCGAGACGCTGTTGGTGCAGTGCTTGTGTTCGATTGTCCTAAAGCCAAGGTTGCCGCTGGATTGCTGGCAAATAGCATTAAACCGAGTAAGCTGGTTTGTGTGAGTCTTGCTGTGAAGTTCATAAGTCATTCCTTTAAAAGATGTTGATGCGTCTAATCTAGGTAAGTGGGATTGATTAGGGCGATCGAACAGTACAGTTTTCGCCATTGGCCTCAAGGAGGAAATCCTGGGATGCAATTTCCGTTTGCCCTGCGATGGGACACTATTCTCAATAAGCTTTTAGGGGCAGGCTAGAAGCCCGCCCCACAATAGGATTGAATGTATAGTCGAAAGTTCGTTACTGAGAATGATATTTTTTTGTGAGTTTCTCTGCAACTGACTAGCCGCCGGACAATTAAATAACTGGCACTTTCGATTGCTGAGAGGACTTATGCACTAATAGGCGATCGCGAGGACAAAGCACAGAATGATTTTAAAGATTGGGTGCAAAGTGCGGGCGCTGATGCTAGTTTTCATCAATTTTGATAAGTGCGATCGCGCGACACGCCCCCGTAACCCACGAGGGAAGTCTTTACGTGTCGCTTTTGGGCTTTTCCGGTTCAGAAGGTAAATCTCCCTTTTTTTTCGCTTCCAAAACCGCCGTTTCAACGATAAAAGCGATCAAACTAGCTGTGGGTCTACCTTGCCGGTCGGCCCACAGTTCTAAGGATTCATAGATGTAGTCGGGGAGTGTGATGTGAACGCGCTTGCTCACTGTCAATATTTACTGTTTGTGAACGCTCCCAATCATACAAGTTTACGCCGATCGCGGTGTTATAACGCTATTTTAGTAATTTTCTGCTACCAATGAGGGCCTTTTGTGCAATAATTTGTACAGCACACCACAGGTGCAAAGTCAAAAGCCAGTCCCCCGCCGTGGAAAGCAAGGACTGGCTATGGCTCCAATTAACAAGGAGATACACCTATTATGCCGTATGAGAAACGTCTCAGACCGTGGATCGTGGTTCGTTTGCTTCCAAATCTACAAAGGGTCGTTGTCGGTCGGTTTCGCAGTTGGTCTGATGCAGAGGGTCATTTGCGAGTTCTCAAACAACTGCTTCCTGCTGCTCAATTGACCCTAGTTTTCGATCCGATCGATTAATTTTGGTGGCGAGTAATTGAAGTGCGATCGCCCTTGGTTTGAGAAGGGCGATCGTAGATGTTGGAATCTTATCAAAAACAGGCTTTCCGGCCTGTTCCCCAAAGAATGGTTTTTGTTGTGGGGTGTAGGGGTTGGGCAGGAGAGCCCGCCCGTACTTTCGGGCAATGTTAAACTAGACGCAAAATATCAATTGAGTTGGGGAAAAAACCGTGACAGCTATTCTACAAGCAACAGAACAGCCAACAGCACAGCGCTACTTCACTCCCGAAGAATATCTAGCCCTGGAAGAAGCAGCAGAGTATAAAAGTGAATATCGCGACGGAGTAATTATTCCTATGACAGGTGGAACTACGAATCACAATCAAATCGCTGGAAATATTTATATCGCATTAAGTCTTGGCCTCAAAAAACATGACTATAGAGTGTTTTTCGGCGACGTGCGTCTGTGGCTGCCGAAAAAGCGAACTTATACTTATCCCGACGTGATGGTAATTCCGGGTAAACCTGAGTATTTCAATAATCGCCAGGATACGGTGATGAATCCTCAAGTGATTGTGGAAGTTTTATCGAAATCTACGAAAGCTTACGATCGCAGCGATAAGTTTCAGTTTTATCAAACGCTGCCGACCTTTCAAGAGTATATTCTAATTGACCCATCGCGAATTTATGTAGAGCAGTATTGCAAGTTGGCAAACAAGCGATGGTCGTACAGTCAGTACGATGAAGAGGATGCGGCGCTAGTTTTGAATTTCTTTCAAGTTGAAGTAGCGCTGGCTGATGTCTATGAGAAGGTGGATTTTGAGGCGGAAAATGAGCCAGAAGATAGCCCGGAAGAATAATGCCGATCGCACTTGGTTTGAAAACGCAAGCGTTGATGATGAAAACTAGAAAGTATTCATTGACGGAATTCTTCTAATGTGATATGTTCAAGTTTATATTTATTACATTCATCAACTTAATATGACTAAGCCATTTCAAAGAATAATGCAAGCCGAGGATTTGCTAGAAAAAGCTAAGCGTCGCGAACAACAGTTGAGAATTAAATCTAGGCAGCGGTCGTTACACGGAAAGTCTATTAGAACTCCTGCTATTAACACTATACTGAAAAAATCAGGAAACAAATGGGGATTTGGAAGTGAAAAAGCTTTGGAAGATTTTGTATATGATAACTTGGATTGTTTGTTTGGACTAACACCTTTGAACCGTCAACATACAGTTAACGGAGAAGTTTGCGATATTTTGGCAATAGATGAAAATAAACAGTTAGTAGTGCAAGAGCTAAAAAATGAGGCAGATAGAAGTCTTATTCAGCAATTAACTCGTTATTATAGTAATTTGATTCAGTTTCAACCATACGATCGGGAAATAGATTATATCAAACCTATTAGGTTGATCGCGATTGCACCTAGTTTTCACAAACAAAACTTAATAGATATAAAGTACAGCCAACTATCTTTTGAGTTATTGAAATTTGAGGTAATTCAAGAGGAAAATAAACTTTTTATAAATTTTAATAATATAGATACAGGTAAAGTTTTTAGTGCAGAGTTTCAACACAGTAAAGAAGATGTTTGGGATATAGCAGCAAATTTACCGGAACCACCCAAAGCATTGTCTAATATTATGGCAGAATGCACTTCTGAACATCAGGAAAAAGTTCTTAAAATTAGAGAACAGATTCTTTGTTTCCATGAGAAAATTCAGGAAATCACTGCTAGTGGTGTTGTTAAGTATGGTCGCGGTCAAAGTAAAATTTGTGCTGAAATTCGTCATAGCAGTTCATCAAAAATGAATCTGGCTAATTCATCAAATTATCCGGGAATTTACTTGTATCTACCCATCCCTGATAAACAATCAGTAAGTTACAGGCCACCTCTGGGCAGAATGCAAATCCTGGCTGATGAATTGCAGAATGTGATCTTCGTAGGCTATATCCCTCAAGGTAAAAGAGGGGTGTCGAGTGTTTATAAGTTTCACGATTTTGAAAAGTTTATAAACCCGGCAAAGGTAACAAACCAATCTACACAATTAGAAATTTTGATAGACTTAGCTTTAGAAAACTGGTTGCAAAGATTTTAAGTTTACTAAGATTAGTCAGATACCGTAGGGTGCGTCGCTATTGAAAATCTCCGAACTAAATCGAAAATCTCATAGCGACGCACCCTACAATTAACTATGCGCCGACAGATTCCTTCGCTGCGTACAGCACCTCAACGGTAATCTTATCAATTCCCCGATCGCGCGCAAACTTCTCAGTATTCCGCTTCACCTTACCCCGCACAAAACCAGGGATTTTATTCAACTCAGCTTGTCCATCCTTCGTCCAACCCATATCAGAGTCAGCCGAAATTCCCTTGGTAATCACTTCCTTAGTATCGTGGCCGCCGAAGATTTCCAGCAAGTGATCTTCCATTCCCAAAGTGAAGGAATTGTAGACCAAATCTACGCACTGATTCGTGCCTTCATAACCCAAAAATGGCTTGTAGCCGATCGGGAAATTTTGGACGTGAATCGGTGCAGCAATTACGCCGCAGGGAATATCCAACCGCTTACCTACGTGGCGTTCCATTTGGGTGCCGAAAATTGCCGAAGGTTCCGCTTTGGCGATCGCATCCCCGATCGCCCCGTGATCGTCCGTCACCAGCACTTCATCGCAATACTCGCTTACCTGTTCCCGGAACCAATCAGCATCGTGTTTGCAGTAGGTTCCTGCCCACACAACGTGGATTCCCATCTCGCGAGCCAAAATCTTCGTCATCGCCGCAGCGTGGGTATTATCGCCAAATACGACGGCTTTTTTGCCCGTTAAGTTTTGGCAGTCGATCGATCGCGAAAACCAAGCAGCCTGCGACACAAACCGCGTTTGTTGGTCAATAAAATTTTCGTAATCAACATCCGCACCTTGAGCGTTCAAAACTTGCTGAATCTTGCGGATACAGCGCGCAGTTTCTACCACACCCATCGGCGTAATATCGATCATCGGCGTACCGAATTCTTTTTGCAAATACTCCCCGGCCATCATCCCCAATTCCCGATAAGGAACCAAGTTAAACCAAGCGCGGGGCAGTCTTTTTAAGTTATGAACCGAAGCACCTTCGGGAATAACTTCGTTGACTTCAATGCCCAAATCTGCCATCAAACGCTTTAACTCGGTGCAGTCGTGCTGGTTGTGGAAACCCAGGGTAGACATACCGATAATGTTGACAGATGGTTTTTCGCTTTTGGCTTCTACTAAATCGCCTTTTTTGCGGGCTTTGTTAATGTAAAATTGGACGATTTGATCCAAAGTGCGATCGGCTGCTTGCAGTTCGTTTACCCGATAATGGTTAACATCCGCCAGCAATACATCGCCTTTGGCATCCAATTGAGCTCGTTCCACGAAGTTTTCCAAGTCTTCTTGCAGAATGCTGGAGGTGCAAGTCGGGGTGAGCACGATTAAATCTGGGTGTTCTTCTCTGTCCTTGCGGGTGATGTTGTCCACCACCCGTTCCTGGGAACCCCGCGCCAGTACGTGTCTGTCAACGACGCTGGTAGTCACCGGGGTGAAATCCCGTTCCCTCTCCAGCATGGAACGCATGACGTTGAAATAGTCGTCTCCTATGGGTGCGTGCATGATTGCATGGACGTTTTTGAAGGAAGTGGCAACGCGCAGAGTGCCGATGTGGGCTGGGCCTGCGTACATCCAATAAGCCAATTTCATAGGTATTTTTCCTGATGCTGGTTGAGAATTGCCCGATCGGGCGATTACTGCTAAATTTTAAGGTTGTTTCTGATTTTCTCACCGGATGAATCCTTGAGAAATACTAAGTTTCTGAGGATTTACACATTTGGGAAATGCTCAAACGCTTTGCCTGCTTGGCATTTGACTCGCAATTCAAACAACTTTACCTGGGTTTTATGGCAATAATTCTTAATCTTTCCTAAAATTTTCTTAAGAGTTAGGCAAATTTGATTAATGTAGGGTTCGCTGCCGCGCACCAGACAAGGTGCAATAATTCTGCATTTTTTGTCAAATTTACTCTGCTCAAACGGTCAATCGATTTTAGATTTTAGATTTTAGATTTTAGATTTTAGAATTGAAGCATTGACTTGCGCGAGATAAATACGTTCGGCAAGTTTCATCGGATACAGGTTTTTTATTTCTGGGTCCTCAGTCTGCGAAGGAATGAATTCGGGGGCTTGTCTCCTGGATGCTTTCGGTCAATCGATTGCGCGATTTGAGATTTTCGATTAAAGATTAAAGAATTGAAGCCTTGACCCAGCCCAAAAACGGATACGCTGCCACGTACAGGAGTCGTGGAAAGATAAAAATTGTAGACCCTAGTTCAAGCTCCCAGATTGCATCTGTGGGGTAAATCTAAAATCTAAAATCTAAAATCTAAAATCGACTGACTTGCGCGAGATAAATTCGGGGGATCCTTTATCGGATACAGGTTTTTTATTTCTCCACCCATGAAGCCGGGGGCTTGTATCCTAGATGCTTTCGGTCAGTTAGCTAAACAGACGGGAATCCCCGCACTATATCGCTTCGATTAGTGTGGGATGAAAGGCGCGTGAGGTGAGGATTCCACCCGTCTAGCAATTCAAAACATAGTTTTGAATTGCTAGACGGGTGGATGACGAAACAAACAAACTCTTTGTTTAACGAGTCTATTTTGTACTTCAATATACTTTACTCATGCACTTGACAGTAAATAAAGTATTCTGGTACAGTAACACTAATTGATATGTACCGACCACGCCAAAGGAATGAGAAGCTCTTACCAATATCGATTACGTCCAACAAAGTTACAAGCCATTGAAATCGACAGATGGCTGTCGATGCTATGGGCTCAATACAATTACTTGTTGGCTGATAGATTCAATTGGTACGAGCAAAACCGTTCTCCCATCAATGCGTGTCCGCTAGTTTGCCATTTACCCGAACTGCGGGATAATCCCGAATATTACAGTCAGAAAAAAACGTTACCTCAACTCAAGAAAACTCATCCTTGGTATGCTGAGATTTACTCTCAAGTTCTTCAAGATGTAGTTAAGCGAGTTAAGGTATCTTTTGATCGTTTCCTAAAAGGTGATAGCAACGGAAAGCGTAGTGGCAGACCGAGATTTAAACCACGCAGTCGTTATCGCACGTTCACTTATCCTCAAGTTAAAGACGGTTGTTTACAAAATAACTTAATTAACTTGCCGATGCTTGGAAAAGTTAAGGTTGTTTTACACCGTTCCATACCTAATGGATTCAAAATCAAAACCGTCTCTATCACTAAAAAGGCTGATGGGTACTATCTTACGCTCTCCCTAGAAGATTCAACAGTTCCTACGATTAAACCAGATTTTAATCCTCAAAAGATTACTGGAATTGATGTTGGGCTAAAGAATTTCTTGACAACCTCTGAGGGCGAAACAGTTGCAATTCCTCAACATTACCGCAAAGCCGGGAAACGTCTGCGAACTATTCAGAAGCGAGTATCGCGTCGTAAAAAAGGTAGCAACCGGAGACAGAAAGCAGTTAAGCAACTGGGAAAATGTCACAAGAAAGTAGCAGAGAAGCGTAAAGACTTTCATTTTAAGACGGCTAACGAGCTGTTGAAAAAATATGATGTTGTTGCGGTTGAAAATTTGAATATTAAAGGACTGGCTCGTACAAAATTAGCTAAATCTGTGTTGGATGCTGGGTGGTCAAGCTTTCTGTCGATTCTAACAAATAAAGCCGTAAATGCTGGTGTGTTGGTAATCCCAGTAAGTGCCTACAATACTTCACAAGATTGCTCTAGTTGTGGCGAAAAAGTACCAAAAAAGCTGCATATTCGTTGGCATGACTGCCCTCACTGTGGGTGTAGTCTAGACCGCGATCATAATGCAGCAATAGGAATCAAAAATAGGGCGGTGGGTCATCCCGTGCTTAAAGCTCAGTCAATGTCCGAAGCAATAGCTGGAGTCACTGAGAAGCCTACACCAATGGTGACAGCTTGTGTTGGTGTAGGAGTATGTCACTATTGTTAATCGATGGTCAAAATAGATAGAACTGAAGGAACTTGCAGCTTCCGAAGCAACACTTAACTCCCTCCGCGCCTCGGTCGCCAATTATAGTTAAGATTTGCACCGGCCGTTGTTTTGAAGCACCCAAATTCGTGCTCGATCGCCGGAAAAAATAAATCTTTCAGCACTTGCGTATTTTCACGAGATGTGGTGAAGCTCCACGAAAGTCAAGCGATTGCTTGGAATCTGAGATGATTTAGTTGTCAATATGGCGATCGAGCATTAAAGTAAATCGTTGCACAAATCCTGTATTTGTGATTTTGTTTACCTAACTGCTGAGGTGACGAAAGCCCCAGCTTGCATTTGTCAGCAGTAGCTCATTCCTGTCAAGGCCTGCTTTCCCACACATCCCAAAAGATAGCTCTTGAGCGATAATGAGGAATAACATAGGATTTACGAAAAGAAACCCGATTTACACGAAAAAATCTTGGGTTTGTCAACGACTAGCAACGAAGAAACCCGGTTTCTAGCCCGCCGCGCGTCAGTCCTGTAACATTGACCAAGCACACCTAATTTGAGAGAACCCAACTATGATGGCAATTCCCGGCGTTGCAGTTCTCGCTCTCATTTATGAAAGCAGCACTTCCCTGGTTTACCGCGGCCACAACGAGCAGAACAACCAACCTGTTATTATCAAACTTATCAAAGAAGACTATCCGACTCCTGAAGAACTGAATAGATACAAGCGCGAATATGAGATCACTGCCAACTTAAGCCTGTTGGACGGAGTTGTGAAAGTGTATAAGTTGCAACAGGTTAGAAATAGTCTGGCAATGATCTTAGAAGATTTTGGCGGGGAATCTTTAAAAATATTTATGGGTTCCCAAAAATTTACCCTTTTAGGATTTCTGACTACGGCCATCAAAGTTGCTGAAACTTTGGGAGAAATTCACGGAAAAAATGTAATTCATAAAGATATAAATCCCTCTAATATAGTTTTTAATCCTGCTACAGGACAAGTGAAACTCATAGATTTCAGCATCTCAACAGCATCCAACCTGGAAAATATTCCCAATAAAAACCCTAATTTTTTAGAAGGCACTTTAGCCTATATGTCGCCCGAACAAACCGGCAGAATGAACCGGGTAGTCGATTACCGCACCGACTTTTATTCCCTCGGCGTTACCTTCTATGAAATCCTGGCAGGACAACTCCCTTTTCCCACTACAGATCCCATGGAGTTAGTTCACTGTCACATAGCCAAACAGCCAGTACCTCTCGCTGAAATAGCCGCAGAAATTCCTAAAACTGTTTCAGATATTGTGATGAAATTGTTAGCAAAAACCGCTGAGGAGCGCTATCAAAGTGCTTGGGGACTAAAAGCTGATTTGGAATCATGCCTGTTTCAGTGGCAAACATCTGGGTTTGTTTCCGATTTTCCTCTCGGCAGGCAAGATATTTCAGACAAATTTCAAATACCTCAAAAACTTTACGGCAGACAGCGAGAAGTTGAAACTCTTTTAGCGGCCTTTGAACGGGTAGCAGCAACAAATAATCGAGGCTACCGCACCGACGATTCTCAAATTTCTGTCATCAAAAAAGAGAGCAAATCGAAAAAAGAAATTCCCTTGTCTGTTTTGGCGAGAGGACAGCATAAATCCCGGAGCGAGATGATGCTGATTGCCGGTTATTCCGGCATTGGCAAATCTGCAATGGTGAAGATTTTAGACAAACCGATTACCCGCCGACGTGGATATTTTATTTGGGGAAAGTTTGACCAGTACAAGCGGACTATTCCTTACTCTGCCGTTGTCAGCGCTTTTTCGGAGTTGGTGCGACAACTGTTAACTGAAAGCGAAGCTCAATTAGCAGTTTGGCGCGAAAAACTCCGCACTTCTTTCGGGCAAAACGGGCAAATTATTATTGATGTTATTCCCGAAGTTGAACTAATTGTCGGAGCTCAGTCTCCTGTATCTGAATTGGGGCCGACGGAATCTCTGAACCGCTTTAATTTAGTATTTCAAAATTTCATTCGCGTATTTTGCCAGCCAGAACATCCGCTGGTCATTTTTCTCGACGATTTGCAGTGGGCTGATTCGGCTACTCTCAAATTGATCGAATTGATGATGACAGATGAAGCTACGCAATATCTGTTTTTAATTGGTGCTTATCGCGATAATGAAGTTAGTCCTACTCATCCTTTAATGATGACTTTGGAGACGCTGCGAAATCAGGAAGCTATCATTAATCAGATTGCTTTGTCGCCGCTGGGGGTGGAAAACATAACTCATTTGATTGCGGAGACTTTGCACAGCGATCGAGAATCTGTCAAACCCTTAGCTGAATTGGTAATCAGCAAAACCGACGGCAATCCTTTTTTTGTCAATCAATTTCTGCAAACATTGTATCAGGAAAACCTGCTAGTTTTTCACCCGCCACAGTTTGGGAGCAAGGGCGGCTGGCATTGGGATATGACTCAAATTGAGCAGTGCGCTATCACTGACAATGTAGTAGATTTGATGGTACAAAAACTGAGAAAACTGCCAAGTTCAACGCAGCAAGTTTTGCGTTTAGTGGCTTGTTTGGGCAACGAATTTGATTTGAATACTCTTTCTTTAATTCATGAGAAAGAAGCATCGGAAACTTTTTCTCACCTGTTGCCAGCGATTAAGTCTGGACTGATTCTGCCAACTTCGGAATTGGAAAGCAAGTCATTAGATTACGTGCTGTTTCCACTATTAATTCTGAATTATAAATTTTTGCACGATCGCGTACAGCAAGCCGCTTATGCTCTGATCGACGACTCGCAAAAAAAGGCAGTTCACCTGAAAATAGGCAGGCAAATCCTAGAAAACACTCCGGCTGAATATCGCGCTGACAGAATCTTTGAATTAGTCGATCACTTGAATGTAGCTCGATCGCTAATTAAAGACGATCGAGAATTAATTGAGCTGGCAACGCTAAATTTAGACGCCGCCCGCAGAGCCAAAGACGCCACTGCTTATGTTGCTGCCTTGCAGTATTTAACCGCAGGCATGGACGGTTTGAGCGCCGATATTTGGGATGCCCACTACGATTTAGCCTTTGCCTTGCACATGGAGCGAGCAAATGTTGAGTATTTAAACGGTTATTTCGAGAATTCTGAAGAATTTATTAATATAACTCTGGAAAAAGCGCGATCGGCCTTAGAAAAGGTAGAAATTTACAACCTGCTGATCGTGCAGTACACCCTGCGGGCGAAGTACGAAGAAGCCGTTAAAGCCGGAATCCAAGCTTTGGACTTGCTAGGCATTGACTTGCCGCTAGACGGACTACAAAAAGTCATATCCGAAGAATTTGCAGCCGCCACAAATATTTTAGCAGGTAGAGAAATAGCTTCCCTAATTGACGCCCCCGAAATGACTGTACCCGACAAAAAAGTTGCAGTCAAATTAATTACCAACTTGCTGACATCGGCGTACCTCAAAAATCCCGACTTGTGGAAAGTCAGCGTTTTAAAAGGAGTCAATCTTTCTCTACAATACGGTTTAGTACCCGAAGCCTCTCTTTGCTATGCTGGCTACGGTATGTTCTTAAACGCAGTTTCGGGAGATTACAAAGCTGCGTATCAATTCGGCTTGCTCTCGCTAAATCTCAGCGAAAAATCTGGCAATATCGGCTTAAAATGCAGAGCCTGTTCATCCTTAGTCAGTATTTTTTATTACTGGTTCAATCACATCAAAGATTCCCATGCAATCAGCAATGAAGGATATCAAGCAGCTTTAGAATCAGGAGATTTAGAGTATGCGGGTTATATCCTGTCCAACCGCATAGCTAACTCATTTTTTCAAGGTAAAGAAATCTCGCAAATTCTAGCCGACACGAGCAGGTATTTGCAGTTCAGCCAAAAGACCAAAAATCAGCTCGTAACCGATATCTTATTAGGGGTAGAGTTAATCCTGCGTAACTTGAGCAAACTAACTCCTGAAAAGTTTGTATTTGAAAGCGAAGATATCAGCGAAGCTGAATACGTACACAACTGTCAAACTCATCAAAATTTGTACTCGCTCTGCCTTTATCAGATTCGCAAATGCCAGGTAATGTACTGGTACGGCAACTTCAACGAAGCGCTACAACTAGCTTTTGAAGTAGAAAAACAGCTATCTTTTATTACCGGAGCCATACCCGCTACTGAATGGAATTTTTTCTTTTCTCTAACTTTAGCCGCCGTTTTCCCAAATGTTTCAGAAGAGAAGCAAAAGGAATACTTGGAAAAGTTAGAAGAAAACCAAAAACAGATGAAAATTTGGGCAGACAACTGTGCCGAAAATTTTCTGCACAAGTACCTTTTAGTACAAGCAGAAATAGCCCGAATTTCCAAGAAAGATTCAGAAGCTGTAGAACTGTACGATTTCTCTATCAATTTAGCCCAAGACAATGAATTTGTCCAAAATGAAGCGCTAGCTAATGAACTAGCAGCTAAGTTTTGGTTGAGTAAAGGCAAGTATCAATATGCCAAAATCCACTTGCGCGAAGCTCACTCGTGCTACTTGCGCTGGGGTGCAGTTCGCAAAGTAGAAGATTTAGAACAGAAGTATCCGCAGTTGCGGGAAATGACGCCGATCAACGGAAGTTTTAACAACAATCAAACTACCACGACTATTCATACTTCTACGGGCAGCGATGCGAGAGTCCTGGATTTGGCAACGGTAATGAAAGCATCTCTGGCGATTTCTAGCGAAATTGTCCTCGATAAATTGCTCGCTTCTTTGATGAGAATCTCCTTAGAAAATGCGGGGGCTCAATTAGGTTTTCTAATTTTAGTCAGAGATGGTCAACTGTTGATTTCAGCTAAAGCGTCAGTATTTGCTGAAGATGTAGCTGTGCTGCAATTTACGCCTGTTGCAGACTATCACGATTTACCTGTGACGGTGATTAATTATGTGGAAAGGACTCGCTCGGATTTGGTATTGAGCAATGCGGCGGCTGAGGGACTATTCACAGCCGATCCTTACATCGCTAAACACAAACTGCAATCTATTTTGTGTACTCCCATCATCAATCAAGGGAAATTGATCGGCATTCTTTATTTAGAAAACAATTTGACTGTCGGAGCATTTACTCCCCACAGATTGGAAGTTTTAAGGTTGCTTTCTTCCCAAGTTGCTATTTCTTTGGAAAATGCTCTACTTTACAATTCGGTGGAACAGAAAGTGCAAGAACGGACGCAGGAGTTAAATGAAAAGAACGAGCGTTTAGAACAAACTTTGCGCGAACTTAAACTAACTCAAGCTCAATTAATCCAAACGGAAAAGATGTCTAGTTTGGGGCAAATGGTGGCTGGTGTAGCTCACGAAATTAATAATCCTGTAAGTTTCATCTACGGTAATCTTAATCCGGCTAGCGAATACGTTAAAGACTTGCTAAAATTGATTGAGCTTTACCAGCAGCACTATCCAGAACCTGCTGATGAAATTTTAGAAGAAATAGAAACTATTGAGCTGGAATTTTTGAGCGAGGATTTGCAAAAGCTGCTGGATTCCATGAAAGTAGGAGCGGAAAGAATCCGGGATATTGTGCTAAGCTTGCGGAATTTCTCGCGCCTCGACGAAGCGCAAATGAAGTCGGTAGATATCCATCAAGGCATCGACAGTACGGTGATGTTGCTGCAACCGCGCCTGAGAAAAGAGGGCGGGCGTTTGGGAATTGAGGTGATTAAAAATTACAGCACGCTACCCCTAATTACTTGTTATGCGTCTCAGTTGAATCAGGTATTTATGAATATTTTGACAAATGCGATCGATGCTCTCCTCGTAGCCAGAGATAGCCCGGAAAACTCTCATCAACAGCCTACGATTACAATTTCTACAGAGGTGACAGACAGGAATTCTGCCATAATTAGAATTGCCGACAGCGGGCCGGGGATGAGCACTGAGGTGCTGCACAAGATATTCGATCCATTTTTTACAACTAAGCCCGTGGGTTCGGGAACTGGTTTGGGATTGTCTATTTCTCACTCGATTGTTGTCAGTTCTCACGGTGGAAAATTGACTTGTGTTTCTGCACCCGGAGAGGGAAGCGAGTTTATTATTGAAATTCCGATCGCCCCCAAGCAAGTTTTGTAATCGGCGCTACTATTAACCCACAGCAAGGCTGAAAGAGTAATGATGTTTCAGGGAAAATGGAATCATAAACGTCTCTACCTCTCTTTATTTGCGTAAATCCGCTTGCGCCGTTCGTGATTGTTGACGATTCTGCGAAGCTGAGTGGGCATCGCTGTTGCAGGAATTTATAAAATAAGTTAGGAGCGCGAATTAAATAACTTACAATTTTAATTGTTATTGTGGGATGGGCGTCCCGCCCGTCATGAGTGGACGGGCGGGACGCCCATCCCACTTTCAAGAGTGGAAGTTATTTAATTCTCATTCCTTAGTGAGAAAGTTTCCAACATTCTCGCGCAATTTCCCAATCCTCCTGCGTGTGAATTACCAAAATTCTCACCGCTGAATCCACTGCCGCAATATCTCGATCGATCGATGAATGTTGATTTTTATCCCCATCCAATTTTAACCCGATAAATCCAAAAGCTTCGCAAGCGGCAGCCCGTACAAGAGCAGAATTTTCCCCAACTCCCGCCGTAAAAATTAAAGCATCTAACCCTCCTAAACTCGCCAGCATGGCACCAATTCCGGCACGCAAACGGTGGATGTAAATATCCAAAGCAAGTTGAGCTCTCTGATTACCTTGGGCGATCGCATCTCCAATCTGCCGCAGATCGCTAGACACCCCTGAAATCCCTTTTAAACCTGAATTTCGATTGAGAATACCATCAAGTTTCTCAGCAGTAAAATCGGATTGCTTTAACAGATGAATGAGAATGCCTGGATCGATCGAACCCGATCGACTTCCCATCATCAAACCTTCCAAAGGCGTAAATCCCATCGTCGTGTCAACACTCCAGCCACCGCGAATGGCCGCCAGAGAACATCCGTTGCCCAAATGACAGCTAATCAACCGCAAATCTGCCAAATCTTGACCCAGAATGTCCGCGGCCCGACGCGCGCAATATTGATGGCTAATCCCGTGAAAACCGTAACGGCGAATCCCATTTTCCAGCCATTCGTAGGGGCCGGGATAAACAAAGGCTGCGGGCGACAATTGTGCGTGAAAAGCTGTATCAAATACTGCTACTTGCGGCACTTTTTCGAGGATTTTTTCAATTGCTTCGATACCTTCGAGGTTAACCGGATTGTGGACAGGGGCGAAAACAGATAAACGGGCGATCGCCTGTTTAACATCCGGCGAAATTAACGTACTTTGCTGATAATCTTGTCCGCCATGTACGACGCGGTGGCCGACAATATCAATCTCGTTTAAATCATTAATTGTTTGAGTTTTTCCCTTCCAAAGACTCTCCAGCATTCGAGAAATAGCATCTTGGCGAGACTCGGATGCAAATTCCTCCTCAAGCCTATCGCCTTTTGCTGTTTTGACTTTCAACTCTGCTATACCCTGCTGGTGAGTCCAGTCTATTTGAGCCTCCCAGAGGGGTTGCAAAGGTTGATCGGGGAGGACATCGTTTAACTCGTAAAGACAGCTCTTTTGACTGCTAGAACCCGCATTTAACACCAGTATTTTCATGCTTGATTATGTCCTGTTGATTCGTTCTTTCGATCGCTAGGCGATTGCAATCGCATCTTGTCAAACTTTCATCCGCCTGCACAGACGAAGAAATCTTGATATCCTGGGAAAAATATTAAGAAAAATGTCGAAAAATTAACTCTTAATGCAATGTGTAGCGAACAGTTGCATTTTTTTGATATATCTTCTAGGCAGATTTTCATTGACTAAAGTTTAAGGAGTCGATCGATGTTTACACCAATTTTACTTGCCGTTGCCCCCAGAACCGTAGAGTGGAGCCCTACAATCGGTTTGATTATGATTCTTTGCAATATTTTAGCTATTGCGATCGGCAAATCAACCATCCAAAAGCCTCACACAGGCCCAGCAATGCCCTCATCCAGTATGTTCGGCGGTTTGAGTTTGGGTGCAGTTGTGGGAACTATGGCCTTTGGTCATATTTTGGGAGCAGGTACTATTTTAGGATTGTCTTACATAGGCGCGATTTAGTTTCAGACGCTCCGGGTGCACTTCCGCACCTTACCCGCAATTTCAAGTACCGGGTAAATTGCGGAGGTTTTCATCCATGTACGATCGATCGCCCAAAACCTCCAGCAGCGGGCCGCGAACATCAAACTTGACAATACTGACAGAAGCTGCTAAAGCGGCAATGCGATCGCGATAACGTCCCAAATCAATCCCCAACAGACTGCACAGAATAATCCGAATAGTTGCTTTGTGGGAGACAACCAACACATTTCCATTCTTATATTTTTCCTCAATTTCTGCAATAACTAAGGAAGCTCTACTGGCAATTTGCACCGAAGTTTCGCCGCCGTTTGGTGCATTCCAAGCAGGTTCAGTCAGCCAATTAATATAATCTTCTTCGTATTCTTCTTTGACCTCTTCTACTGTTTTGCCCTCCCACTCACCGTACTTAATTTCCCTCAGTCCGTCGCGAAGCTGCATTTCAATTCCCACAGCATCGCACAAAGGTTTTGCAGTAGCAATTGTGCGTTTCATCGGACTGACATAAACAGCATTCCAAGGCAATTTTGCGTAAGTAGCAGCAAACTGTTCTGCCATTTGAGAACCTACGGGCGTTAATTCTGGATCGATAGCGCCGCAGAAGCCACCTGTTTGGCTGTAAGTCGTTTCACCGTGTCGTACAAAGTAGATTTTTAAGCTCATGAGTTAGTTAATTGTGTGTGAATTTTACTATGTTAGCAAAAGAGTTTAAAAAACTCCTTCAAATCATCGAGAGCAGAATTATCCCAATCCCAAATATCTTTTTTGTGTTTCATAACATAATCAAACCCAGACATAGTGCATTTCCTTCCAGCTTGTTGCTGTTCCTGATTTGAGCAAGTATCATACCTGAGATAGATGCTCACCCAGAATTTGTCAAAATCTTTCTGGTTAATTTGCTGTCCCTGGCTTTCTATGCAAGTTTTCCAGCTATTCAAACAATCAGCATGAGGTGATTCTCTAGCCTTTATTGCCTTTAAAAGCGTTTCCAGTTCGCCTTTACCTCCAACATTTGTAAAATAACAAGCCAATTTTGCCTTTGTTCCATTATCTCCACCAATATCTATAAATTGTTTAGTGCTTGACAAAGTTTCAGATTCAAACACCTGTTGTATACATTTATTTACCCATTGTAACCGTTCAGGCTCTGAATAGTTATCAATATCAATAATAATCCCAATCTTTTCTATATCTCTTTTTTGAAGGTCGGCTTCTAAAGCTTTTAAAGTAGTAATTAGTTTTGTTTCGCTCAAGCCTTCCAAACGTTCATAATCCTCTATATAAATAGGTTTTTCTACCTGGATATCGCAGTTAAGTTTCTCAACCATAGCCTTCATAAAAATTGCATCGTTTTTACTTTCTACTATGACAATATTACTCACCTCTCACTCCTTTTTGATGCTCTAGTGCGTAATTCAAGGTTTCCAAATCGCGCCGGATGCCGATTATTTGAGCGGTTTTCGGTTTCTTGGCTAGTTCAAAATATGCGCTGCTGCATTCCTGATTGGGTTCTAAACCAACATCAGCAAATGCTTGCAGCATCTCTAAACTGTGAGTTGTCGCAAAAATCTGGGTATCCAGTTCCACCGCCAACCTAAACAAAATTCTCCAAAAATTACGCTGGTTTGTATAGTGAATGCCATTCTCTATTTCATCAATTAGCAGTATTTTGTGTTTATTGTTTACTAATTTAAGAATAATATATGCAACTCTATTCATTGCATCTCCAAACAATGATAAAGGCAAACGCTTTTCGCCCTTTCTTCTTAAGTAAAGTGTGGGTTCGCCAATTGAAAAACTTTCTACAGATTCGATCGTAGGGTCAATAATTTGAAAAGCTTTCAAAACTTCGCTATCTTTATCATCCAAGCGCGCGTGATCGAATGACTCTATGAGTTTTCTTCCGGGAATTCTGATAAAAGGAGGAACGATCGGTATTTCGTACACAAGGAAATTTGTATTACTTATTGAGCTTCTATAAGTAACGCTTTCTACTAACTCGTTAATTTTTTTTTCACCTTTTATTGTTTTAATAATTAAATCAGAATCACGTAAATTGATTTCTATTTGAATTTCTACTCGCTCGATATTATCATTGCTATTATCATTCTTTCCCTGAATAACTATTGTTTTATCTTCTTTCTTTAAGGCATAAAATAAGTTATTCCAAGCTCTATCTGGCATAGCATCTAGGGCTGCTGATGACTCTGTTCTCAGCTCTCTTAGCATTACTATACTACTAACATCGGGAGCAAAATTGAGAAAAATTGCTTCTAGCAAGGCTGTCTTGCCAGCATTGTTTTTACCGCCGATTAAATTTACTCTTTCAAATCCAGAAATTTTGATTTGCTCAAAGCACCTAAAATTTTGGATTTCTATTTCTTTAAGCATGACCGCCTCTTTTGAATGTACAAATCCTAAATCACCATTGATTTATGCTACCATTAATTCTATCTTAGTTGTTTTACTTGAGCCGCAACAAGCAACGAACGTCATGCAGAATATAGACCTCTTTGAAGTCATTGAACGCGATCCAACCAAGGTGAGTGGTGCATGGGTATTTCGGGAAACGCGCGTACCTGTTGCCGCCTTTTTCGAGAACCTTAAAGATGGGGCCTCTATTGACCAGTTTCTCGAATGGTTTCCGGGAGTAACTCGCGCCCAAGTTGAGGTATTACTCGATCGCGCGCTAGCCTCGTTAACGCAGATGGCACAAGCATGAAGATATCGATTAACCCGCAAGTCCGCCGGGGGTTGAAAACCCCCGTCTCATAGCGAAAGTCCTCTAAAAGAGGACTGAAACGCCAATTAAATAAACCACTTAATTCCTAATTTCAAATCTCAAATCTCCAATCTCAAATCAATAATTCCCAATCTAACATCTCAAATCTAAAATCGATAGTCGGTTTCAACCGACTTTTGCTATGAGACAGGGGTTTTCAACCCCTGGCGGACTCGCGGACTAACGACAGATTTCTCATAACAACTAAAAAAAGCCCTCAATTTCTGAGGACTTTCTTTTCAGACAGAGATCGCACCTACCCAGGAGCACCCGATCGCACAGTTTGATCTCCTGTCGTTGTCGGATCTTTCGTTTCCTTCGGCGGTTCCGGCGAAACCGGGCCCGCGTGCGGCCACTTCCAGTCGCGGATTTCCGGCATATCATCGCCGTGTTCGTTGATATAGTGCCTGTGTTCGATCAGCTTGTCACGGATAGCTTGTTTGCCGTAAGCTGCAACAGAACTCAGTTTCGGAACGCGATCGAGTACATCTCCAACTAAATGGAATCGATCGAGGTCATTAATCACCACCATATCAAACGGCGTCGTAGTCGTTCCCTCTTCCTTGTAACCCCGAACGTGAATATTCGGGTGATTTGTCCGGCGATAAGTCAAGCGGTGAATCAGCCAAGGATAGCCGTGAAAAGCAAAAATCACCGGCTTATCCTTCGTGAACAAAGTATCAAAATCCTTGTCAGACAAACCGTGGGGATGTTCGCTAGCAGGTTGCAGCGTCATCAAATCCACCACATTCACCACCCGCACTTTTAAATCGGGATAATCTCGGCGGAGAATGTCAACCGCAGCCAAAGTTTCCAGCGTCGGAACATCACCCGCGCAAGCCATCACCACATCTGGTTCGCCACCTTTATCGTTGCTGGCCCACTCCCAAATGCCGATGCCGGCGGTACAGTGTTTAATCGCAGAATCCATATCCAAATACTGCAATGCCGGCTGCTTCCCTGCAATAATCACGTTGACATAGTGGCGACTGCGGAGACAGTGATCCGTTACTGACAGCAAAGTATTCGCATCGGGCGGCAAATAAATCCGCACCACTTCCGCTTTCTTGTTAATTACGTGGTCGATAAAACCCGGATCTTGGTGAGAAAAACCGTTGTGGTCTTGTCGCCAAACGTGAGAAGTTAGTAAGTAATTCAGAGATGCGATCGGTCGGCGCCAAGGAATGTGACGAGTAGTTTTCAACCACTTGGCGTGTTGGTTGAACATCGAATCGATGATGTGAATAAACGCCTCGTAGCAGGAGAAAAATCCGTGGCGTCCCGTCAGCAAATAGCCTTCCAGCCATCCCTGACATAGATGTTCGCTGAGGACTTCCATCACCCGGCCATCGGGGGAGATGTGATCGTCTTCGGGCAAAATTTCCCCCGCCCACACCCGGTTCGTCACTTCAAACACCGGATCGAGGCGATTTGAGGCCGTCTCGTCAGGCCCGACAATACGGAAATTCGCGTTTTCCTGATTCAGTGTCATCACGTCTCGCAGGAAGCGGCCGGAAACGCGGGTTGCTTCTGCCATTACAGTGCCCGGTTTTTGCACGTCAACGGCGTAGTCTTCAAATTTCGGCATTTTCAAGTCTCGCAGCAGCAGGCCGCCGTTAGCGTGGGGATTTGCCCCCATACGCCGAGATCCCTTGGGCGCGAGTTCTGCTAATTCGGGAATTAACTTGCCGTTTTCGTCGAAGAGTTCTTCCGGCTTGTAGCTTTTCATCCAATCTTCCAGGAGTTGGACGTGTCCGGGCTTAGAAGCCATTTCCGAAAGTGGGACTTGGTGCGATCGCCAATAATCCTCAGTTTTCTTACCGTCAACTTCCTTGGGCCCCGTCCAGCCTTTGGGAGTTTTCATCACAATCATCGGCCACTGGGGACGGCCCGAATAGCCCTCTGTCCGGGCTTTTTCCTGAATCGCCTTAATTTCGCCGATCGCGGTATCGAGAGTTGCAGCCATCAACTGGTGCATGGTTTCCGGGTCTGAACCTTCCACCCAATAAGGTTTGTAGCCATAACCGACCATCAAACTTTCCAATTCCTCCTGCGGAATACGGGCCAACAGAGTTGGATTGGCAATTTTGTAGCCATTCAAGTGCAAAATCGGCAACACAGCCCCGTCGCGAACCGGGTTGAGAAACTTGTTAGAATGCCAGCTAGCAGCCAAGGGGCCGCTTTCGGCTTCCCCGTCACCGACAACAGCCGCCACAATCAAATCGGGATTGTCGAAGACGGCACCGTAAGCGTGGACGAGGGCGTAGCCGAGTTCGCCGCCTTCGTGAATCGAACCGGGGGTTTCCGGGGCGACGTGGCTGGGGATACCGCCGGGAAAGGAGAACTGTTTGAATAGCCGTTTAATACCCTCTTCATCTTCGGAAATGTTCGAGTAATATTCGCTGTAAGTGCCTTCGAGATAGGTGTTGGCCACCAAGCCCGGCCCGCCGTGTCCGGGGCCTGCGATGTAGATGGCGTTGATGTCTTGGGCTTTGATGATGCGGTTGAGGTGAACGTAGATGAAGTTTAGCCCTGGAGTAGTGCCCCAATGTCCGAGGAGTCTCGGTTTGACGTGTTCGATTTTGAGGGGTTCTTTGAGTAGGGGGTTGTCGAGGAGATAGATTTGTCCGACGGATAGGTAGTTTGCCGCCCGCCAGTAGGCGTTCATTTTGTGTAGTTCTGAGTCGGAAAGCGGCTTTAATTGCGGGATCTCGGTTGTTCCTAGCATCATCAGCGATTGACTCCTGAGTTGTGGTTGTTTTGTCAAGTGCGATCGTGAAGTGCGATCGATATTAATTGGTTATCTGTGACATTTTGTATTTAAACTCCATGTCTTCCACACCAACTATTGAATTCTAGCTCCTTTATGTCTCCATAAAAGTTTAAATCAATGTTAATTTATGGCTAAACATCGCACAATATCGAGGTAATAAAGATAGAGATTTGCGGGGATCAAGGAATTCAGTAATATAAAATAGGATTTACACAAGAGCTTGCGGAGAGTGTTCACTGGGCACCTGATGCGTATGTGCTGCAGCGGGTGGGAGAAGTTGTGCAAGTCCCCAAAAAGATACTTTTCAAGGTAGAACTCGTAATGATTTATATGTGAATTAAATTTTATTTATGCAGGCGAATTGTCTGCTGACTCCTTTTCAGGTAGAGTTCTGTATGTTTGTCATATCAAAGTTCTCGTTAGTTTAGCTTGTGGACGTACTTAAATCATACTCATCTTGAATATTCTTGATTCTGAAACTAGCATTAAATTTTTTCTTAAACTGACTTTGTAGCTGTTGTATACTTGGTGTTTGTTTTGGCACACGTGTAGACACGACAAAACATAGCTTCTTAATCTTTTGCGGATTTGCCGAAAGTAAATTAATAGTTGATTCTATTTGTTTAACCGCCTGTGCAATATCGCTTCCTTTCAACTCTACATATATTTCTACTGCATCAGAAGGAATGAGTGCATAGTCGCAACGCAAAGTCTCATTGTCACTAATAACGCAGCCATCAACCTTAATTATTAATATTTCGTCTTTATTCGGGTTGAGGAACGTTATTTTACTTTTGTTTTCCTGCAAGACAATCTTGGTGTCGGATCTATGTTCCTCACACTCTGGAATACTTTTCATATAATTCAAACTAAGTTGAGAAGTTGATCGAATTCAATAGCTAGTTCATCAGAAACAGAATCAATTACTCGCGCATCAATCAACCCAGTATCAGGACACACAATACTCTGGCATTTTCCATTGCTCAAAACATAGGCTGAGAGATCGTCAACATCTAATGATTTGTATCTAGATACAATCTTTTCTAGTTGATGTTGTATATCTTCGCTGGATTCTTCATAAAGAAGCCCAGCCTGGAGCAGATTATTAAGTGCTGTCAGGACATAAGGACTATGGGTAGTTATGAAGAATTGAAGTTGCTCTTTGCGAGAATTAAAGACTGTAGCGATCAACTCGACAATATTACGCTGTGCGCTTGGAAATAAATGCGCTTCCGGCTCCTCAATATACACTGTCTGACCCACTGGAGGGGAAGCTATAAAAGGTAGTGCAGCTAGGATAATTGTCAGAGGTAATGTTTCCTGTTGACCGGAAGATGAGTTCGCAATACTAATACGTCTTCCATCTGCCACCTCCAGAAAATCTTTGCCTTTTTCCTGTATATGCTTACCACATAAAGACTGCTCTATTAGCCTGTTTATTTCCTCTAGTATATCTTTTGTATATTTATGTTCCAGGTAAATATTATATTTTATACGCAATTTTTTTATCGTTTCGTATGTTGAGCCAAAGGATCTTAGAAATGGATCTAAGGTATTATTGCTTGAAAGAAAAGAAAAAATATTGCTCTGAAGATTAGCGAAAAATGAGCGACCAGCAGGAATAAAAAGCTGATTGAAGGCGGCCTCTCGACCAATGGATCTGCCTAAACTTTCTACTAAGTGATCTTTTAAAATTTTATGGCCAAACAATGAACTATTAATAATATTATTACTCAAAGTTATTTCAGAGCTTTCCTCTCTTGCTTTTTTGAGTAAATTGCGTAGGTCTGCCAATTGTTTCTTGAAAAAATCTGAATAGCTGAGGGAAATTCTACCTTTGGTATCCTGTTTTCTACTAACTTCTATAAAAAAATTGGAAATTTCATACCTGATGAAAAAATCTTGTTTTCCCCAACTATCAGGAGGAAAATATTCCTCAAACGTCTTGGAATAGTTTGAATCTAGATTGCGTTTTGTCTGCTCATTATTTACAACCGATAAAATTTCCCATACGAAGTTCTTAAAATAAAAAAGGAGTTTAGCGCAAACACTTTTACCGCTGGCTTGAGGGCCAATAAGTATATTTATTCGCTTGATTTCAATCTCTAAATCCTTGATGCCAGCAAAGTTTCTAACTATTAATTTTTCAGCCATAATTGAAATCAAGTATGGTAAGGGCTTGTGTCATCTTAACATACCAATTTAATTTTTATGGTTAAAGTTGTCACTTTTGTGTTAATAAACCGAATTAGTCACCCTAGGAAAAACCTCAAACAACTCTCATTAATATCAAGATGGATTTCTACCATTTGTACCAATATACTTTTGGATTACCGCAGTTTTTTCGTGAAAGTCGATCGCCCATATCGCCTTTCTGGTCGCTGAGGAGATGTTAGACCAACGTCCAGTTATTGATAGGGGAAGGAATTACCTAAACCCTAAAATAATACCATTTTTACAAAGTTTGGCTAAAAAATAAGTGTTGGGTTTGTTTACATCGGCTCTCGATCGCACAAGTGCGGATCTGTGAGATTGTCGATATGCTGCGTTAGGGGTTGTTCATGGCGGCGCACCCTACGACTACTTAGCCGATCGCCACAAAGTAGACTAAAGCAATCTCAATCCGAAAATCACTGCATCGGTTTGATTGCTGGCTAGATGCCATCGCCAATATTTTCCGCTGAAAAAATCTAGGAAGCGACTAAAACAGGGCACTCTGAAATCCGGCAAACATTGGACACAGTTGGCTGGTGGGAAACCACTCGCAGTTCGTGAGGATAGCGGGGACGGGGGTCATTTTCTAACCAGATGGGCGGTACCATCATCACTTCATAGTAAGCGATCGTATCGAAAACACCTGGCTGGGACTTCAACTCCACTGTTAAGCCCGCTCGGTACTCAAATGCTTCTTCCCAGTCTAGATTTTCATTGATACCCATAGCGATCGCGCCTCTTAATCTTGTTTCTTTTGTCCATTGTAGAGCCCTACATAAAAGATTGGGTACTTTCTGTTGCTTACGATACAATTTTTAACCTTATATGTTCGATTCATGACAATTTAACAGAGAGGAGCAATTGTCAATAAGTAAATAGGATGATTTTGCTGACGGGTGACAAGTAAGCCCAAAAGGTAGGCTTGACAAGAGTTGGAGTTGAGATGTCTAAAAAAAAATAGGGGCGATGGAACCGCGCAGACGTTTATGACACAAAGGAAGAGAAGAGAATTTTAAGGATTGAAGTACAAACCTATTTTTGCCATCTTGTCTAGTGTTTTACAAATAAAGAAACCGGGTTTCTGGGATGAGTGAAAACTAAACTAATTTCACTTGGTTTTCTACTTTGTCGCAGTCGCCGTATTTTTAGCAAGCGAGATCCTGCTTCATTTCTTTTTGGCAGATGTCTAATACTCAAAGTAAAATATGGCATAATATAAATATTAGTTTCATAGCTTTGCACCTATGACCGCCCAAATTACCCTAAATCTGCCAGATGAAGTCTATCACCAAGCAGAATTGCTAGCGCTGCAACGCCACCGCACCGTGAGTGAGATTCTAGTAGAAACTCTGGAAAATTTTCTCTTACCAACCGCTAAACCAGTATCAGCACTGTCTGATTCAGAAGTAATCACTCAGACTCAACTCCGGCTGCAACCACTCCAAGAACAACGATTGAGTGAATTGCTAGACCGCCAACAATCCGGTACGATCGCATCTGTAGAACTGGCTGAATTGCAGGAATTAATCCACATATATGAAACTCGACTATTGCGACAAGCTCAAGCCTTAAATGAAGCTGTGCGGCGCGGCTTGCTGGAACCATTAAAAGGATAAGCAAAATGGCAATTTCTGAACAAGTTAGAGCCAGAGTTCGCGCACAAGCTCAAAATCGGTGCGGTTATTGTCGCAGTTTACAAATGTATGTTTTGGGAATATTGGAAATTGACCATATTATTCCTAAAGCGATTGGCGGTACTGACGAGGAAGAAAATCTCTGGCTGGCTTGTAGTCTGTGCAATAATTACAAAGGAACCCAAACAGACGCATTCGATCGGGTCACGCAAAAGCACGTTAAGTTGTTTAATCCGCGCACTCAACAATGGTCACAAAATTTTGCTTGGAGTGAAGACGCTACAGAAATTATTGGACTTACAGATTGCGACCGCGCAACAGTAACAGCACTACAGCTAAACAATCATATTGCTGTTACTGTCAGGCGTCAGTGGGTTAGTGCTGGATGGCATCCGCCAACCGACATTTCTCCTTAAAAGGTTTGAGGGTCACAAATGGTCGATCGCACATATGGCCTTTTTGGCGACTGAGGAGATTTTAGACCAGCGCGAGGTCAGAGATAGGGTGGGTGGTGCGATCGATCGCGCAAATGATATCAAACTGACTAATTTAACTGAAATTAATACTGAGTAAGTGCAAATTATGTAAAAAAGAGCGATCGCACTTTCATCGAGATGTTGAAAAAAGTGCGATCGCTCTTTTGTCCGGGATTGGGAAAAATGGCGATCGCCCATCAATTTTGTTACCTCCTTACCTCCACCAACACCTAGAATGATGAATCGATTATTTCTACGAAACTCTGCAATTGCCCGCGGCACCCCCAGCCGCACCCACATCCAAGCGCCGCTCAGCAGTCACCGTTGACATGGAAGCCCTCACTCACCGCGATAAGCTAGAGCTAGCAGCAGAATTAATCCACAACGTTTTGCAAGAAACCTAACTAATATGGCGATCGCCCTACAATATAAAATACATACATAATTCATAAATCAAATAAGCTCTATGACAATCCCAGAATTAGAAGCGCAACTCAAGGCCTTAACGCTAAGGGAGAAAGCTGAGGCAATCAGCATCTTAACCCAGAGTCTCAAAAACAGGGGACGCTCTATTACAAAAACTCCCGGCGTGATGGGCGGCGATGCTTGTATTGACAATACTCGCATTCCCGTTTGGTTGCTCGCAAGCTATCGCAATGACGGCGCTACCGATGCTTTTATCCTAGACTGCTATCCCCATCTCAGTGCTGCTGATTTGGTAAATGTTTGGGCTTATGCTGAAGCTTATCCTGACGAAATTGAGGAAGCAATTAGACTGCAAGATGAGGCTGACGAAATATTAGATACACCTGAAAATATCAAATAAACCTATGGCGCGTCTCTACGCAGACGAACAATTTCCTCGGCAAGTCGTGCAAAACCTGCGGTCTTTGGGGCATGATGTCCTGACTGTTCAAGAAGCAGGAAATGCTGGACTACCGGATGAGGATGTATTAGCATTTGCCATCATTGAAAATCGGGCTGTTTTGACCGTCAACCGACGGGATTTCTTTCAACTGCACAAGCTGCAACCTGACCACTGTGGTATTATTGCCTGCACGCGAGATGACGATATTGCTAGACTGACTGCTAATATTAATGATGCAATATCTACTGCTGAGACATTGACGAAAAAAGTGATTCGTGTCTATCGCTCAGGGCCGCCGTCCATATCTTAATTGAATTCAAGAGACCTTATGCCCTACTATACTCAAGCCGAATTTTAAGGACTGAAGTCCTTACTACAAACCTAAATTTGTGCAGTATTTTACCAACAAAAAAACCGGGCGGCACGGGGAGTAGGGGTCGCACCGCCCCTACACCGTCCGGGTTTCTCGATCAGTGAAAACTAAACTAAAATCACGTTGTCTTCTTCTTAGTCGCAGTCGCCGTCGCAGCCTTCTTAGTCGTGGTTTTCTTCGCCCCAGTCGCCGTCTTCTTAGCAGTAGTTTTCTTCGCCGCCGTCTTCTTCGTTGCTGTTTCCGATTTCGCCGCAGTAGTCTTGGTTGACTTCTTAGACTTGCTGCTAGATTTTCCGCCGCCCGCTGCTTCCTTCGCTGCTAACAAATCCAGTGCTTTTTGTAAGGTGAAATTCTCCACAGATTCATCCTTAGCCAAAGAAGCATTGATATCGCCGTGTTTGACGTAGGGCCCATAACGGCCGTCGTAAACATTGATCAATTCTCCCGACTCTGGATGCGCGCCCAATTCCTTCAAAGGTGTGGCTGATTTGCTGCGGCCGCGGGCGGCTTTCGGCTGCGATAATAACTCTAAAGCCCGATCGAGCTCGATCGTCAAAACATCATCCGGCGGTTTGATCGATCGATAATCCTTCCCAACCTTACCCTGGTCATGCACCACATAAGGCCCGTACATCCCCAAATTAGCTTGCACCTTCGCCCCCGTCTCCGGGTGAGAACCCAACAACCGAGGTAAAGTCAACAAACTCACCGCCATATCCACCGTCACGCTATCCTTATCCGTCCCCTTCGGTAAAGAAGCCCGCTTCGGTTTCTTGTTCGTTTCCGAAACATCCCCTAACTGAACGTATGGCCCATAACTGCCAATCAGCACATAAATCGGTTCCCCGGTTTCCGGGTGAAGACCCAATTTTTCCGGGCCTTCCATTTTTTGCTTTAACAGAAACTCCACCTGTTCCGGGTCTAAATCTGCCGGCGTCAAATCTTGCGGAATCGATGCTTTTACCAGGCCTTCTTCGCTTTCAGATTCCAGGTATGCGCCGAATTTGCCGATGCAGACTTTAGCAGAAATATTCTCCAATACCACAGTTCGGGCAACTTTCGCATCAATCTGACTTTCCTGTTCTTTAACTTGGGTTGCGAGTCCGGTTTCCCCTGTATAAAACTTTTGCAAATACGGCAGCCATTTCGCCTCGCCGGTGGCAATTTCATCGAGGGTTTGTTCCATTCGGGAAGTAAAACCAGTGTCTACTAAATCGGGAAAATGTGTTTCCAATAAAGTCGTGACGGCGAAAGCGGTGAATGTCGGAATTAGGGCGTTAGCTATTAATTTCGCATATCCCCGATCGACAATTGTACCGATAATACTCGCATAGGTACTCGGACGGCCCACACCTTCGCTTTCCAGCATTTTGACCAGAGAAGCTTCCGTGTAGCGGGCGGGAGGTTGAGTTTCGTGGCCAACTGCCTCTAAATCCTTACAATTAGGTTTATCCCCCACCTTCAGCGCCGGCAAAATCACCTCTTGGTCTTCCAGCGCCGCATTCGGATCGTCGGAACCTTCCACGTAGGCGCGCAAAAAGCCTGGAAAATCAATGCGTTTGCCGCTGGAACGGAAACCGGCATCTTCTACCTGAGTTAATACAGTGACGTGAGTTTGGCGAGAATCAGCCATTTGAGAAGCCACAGTCCGCTTCCAAATCAAATCATAGAGGCGGAAATCAATCCCATCCAATCCCGTTTGCTGCGGAGTCCGAAAAGTGCTGCCGGCGGGACGGATAGCTTCGTGGGCTTCCTGGGCGCCTTTGCTTTTCGTGGTGTATTTGCGCGGTTGGGGGCTGAGGTATTCGCTGCCGTAAAGTTCTTGGACGCAACTGCGCGCCGCTTCTAAAGCCTGTTCGGACAAATGCACCGAATCCGTCCGCATATAGGTGATAAAACCGCGTTCGTAGAGGCTTTGGGCAATTCGCATGGTTTCCCGCGCACCCAGCCTCAGTTTGCGGTTAGCTTCCTGCTGCAAAGTCGAGGTCGTAAACGGTGGCGAGGGTTTGCGGGTGACTGGCCGTTCTTCGAGATTGCTGACAGTCCAAGGTTTGTTTTGAATGCGTGAGAGTAAAGCCCGCGCCTGTTCTTCGTTCAGCAAAAGTACACGGCGGCCTGCGATAATTTGCCCGGTATTTTCATCAAAATCGCTGCCGTTTGCAACTTTTACATTGCCGACAGTCACGAGTTTGGCATCAAAGGAAATTTTGCCCTTTTCCAAAAGCGCTTTTAAATCCCAGTAACTACCTTGGCGGAAAGCGCGGCGTTCCCGTTCCCGGCGCACCAACAGGCGTACAGCGACTGACTGCACTCTACCGGCGGACAAACCCCAAGCGATTTTTTTCCACAGTAGCGGAGATAGTGTGTAACCGACGAGTCTGTCGAGAATTCGGCGAGTTTCTTGGGCTTGTACAACTCGATTGTCGATATCGCGGCAGTGAGTCAAAGCATCGCGGATAGCTTCGCGGGTGATTTCGTGAAACACCATCCGCTTGATCGGCACTTTGGGTTTGAGGATTTGCAGCAAATGCCAGGAAATGCTTTCGCCTTCCCGGTCTTCGTCAGTGGCTAGAATCAGTTCTGTGGCGTCTTTGAGGGCGTCTTTGAGTTCTTTAACAATTTTCTTTTTATCTTTCGGGATGACGTAGAGGGGTTCAAAGTCTGCTTCCACGTTTACGCCCAGTTGCGCCCATTTTTCTCCTTTAACGGCTTCTGGTATTTCTTCGGCGGAGGATGGTAGGTCGCGGACATGGCCCATCGATGCCTCTACACGGTAGGTGGAGGGCAGGAAGTTGCGGATGGTGCGGGCTTTGGTAGGAGATTCGACGATGACTAAGGTTGACATGGCATCTTTTAAATATGGATGGCAGCGCAGCTAGAGGGTCTAAGTTAGAGAGTTTAGGTCAGATGTCAAGGTTTCTTTCAACTTTGGGCGATTATTTTCAAACTACCTTAATTTTTAACTTACTGCCGATCGGGTGGCAGGTGACAATGTGATGGGATTTTACTGCTTTGGGGGCAGAGGCTGCGAATCGCGTCTCTACAAGATGCACGGGATGATGACCTGACTCTAGCAGAATTGTCGCTAACTGGATGTTGAGACTGCTGGATGCGGGCTGATGGTTCCTCAATTGTAGATTTTAGGTTTTAGATTTAAGATTGGGCAAGATTTGATGGTTTCCCTGCAAAAAAGACTTGAAATGGGATCGAGAATTGGTCAAATAGTCGAGCGCATTTACAGAAAGGGTCGATCGCGCTCACAAGCTAACATCAGATATTGTGGGACTAATTCTTGATACCATTTTGGGAGGGGGTTATTATAAACACTAGGCAAGATGGCGTAAATCTTCGATCGTATTCGTAGGGTTTGTCGCCATCTACCATCCTCAAACAAAGAGCGACAATCGAGCGAGCGACGCACTAAGCGACAATATTTGACGACACAAACCCAACATTTGTATCTTGTCTTGCTTTGGGAGCGCTCGACAGTAGTAACAACAGTGTCAGGCTGTGTTAGCTTAGCCATAGCCAGTATCTGAAAAACACTTTTGAGTGCTATGATTCAAGAAGAGGGTTCTCAGCCAAGTATTAAATCGATTCGAGAACAAATATTCACCCCAGAAACTTTCTCACCCCAAAGTCACAGCGACCCAATTAAACTGTTAGACATTTCACTCAATTTTCCCTACAGCTCAAATGAGTGGGATACAATCTTTGAAACATTTATTGGTTTGCTTGAACATAAAGAATGGCAGATTTGGGACAGGGCAATTAACAAGCTAATCTATGCTCTAGAAATAGAACAGTCGCAACGATCTAATTGCGACGATTACCAGCCAAGACCGATTGACAGGCGCATGAAATCTATCTGTGAGGCGATCGCAGCCCAAACTCTAAATAAGCCTAACATCTTTGAAAATTTTTGTTGTGGCTTCCAGTTCTTGGCAAAAGAACCACCTTATAACCGCTTACTTCTCGAATGGTTATACCAATTGGCTGCTTCAGAAGAGCGAGAGATTCCTACAAAAAAGGCGATATTAGCAGCACAACTTTTCTTGGGTGCTTATGATTCGACTTGGCAAGAAGTAGGAGAAAAATTGTTAGAAATGCTAGATGATGCTGACCTGCTAATTAGGGCTTGTACTGCTTATCAGATTGGTATTTTTTATGGTAAGAGTGTCAAAAAACATGAATATTGGGAATGGTATATTGATGAAAATTATGAGCGCAACCAACAAGCGATTATTGGAATACCACCACTTGACGAGATGATGCAGTTAATTTACCACAAGGAACTCGATCGCCCAGGGATAGCAGGCGCGTTCTGGGGCGCTATTCCGAAACAAGGTTTTGATGCCAAAGAATGGTTGTTGGATATTTTAGAGAATTCACCAGAACCAGAACCTTATATTTGCTACTTTCCTTGCAACTTAGCGTTTGATGCCCATGAACGGTTTAGCCGGGATGCTGATGCGGTTCGCCGCCTGATTGATATGGGGCGTGTAGGGCTTGCTCTTGCTGCTGCGACAGATGAATCCTGCAAAGTTGCAGCCCTTGAACCGCTGTTAATTGAATTGGGTAACTATGATGACCCTGAAATGATTCGAGTTGCATCCTGGCATCTTGCATACTATTACCACTGCCTGCATGTACGGGGTGCGGAACTGGGATATGTTGAGTTGGTTGGTGAATTATCAACGATTGACTTGTTCTTGCTGTTTCCTCAGAAAAATGAACTTGAATCTCCCTATGCAGCGGTCATTTATCCAAAAGGAACCGATGGGAAATTGAGCCTACCGACTGCTCGGGAATGGGTCGATAGAATTTTTCCCGAGGCAGTTAGAGGCAAGCCGGCAGAGCCTTTGTTAGCAGAGAATGTCTGCTGGTATCAGCGAGGATACAGCAGATTCCATGTATCCGAAGAAAATACGAACTCTAATCTTATCGATAATGTAATTATTGGATATCGTTCTCAATTTATGTGGAATCCCAAACAATTCTTGTAGAGATATTGTCGATCTTTTTTACGGATTTTGCATGGCGACACACCCTACAACTAAAGTAGTTGGATGCAATTTAACAGATAACTTTTATGACATTTGAATTCGACCATCTTTTCATCCTTACTGATATTGGTGCTTCGGAAGCTAATCGTTTATCATCCTTCGGTTTAGTTGAGGGTGCATCTCGCATTCATCGCGGACAAGGTACAGCCAATCGCTGTTTCTTTTTCCATAACGCAATGTTGGAATTGTTATGGATTCACGATCCAGAAGAGGCGAAGTCTGAGCCAATTCATCAGACTCGTCTTTGGGAGCGATCGACAAATCGGAATAATGGTGCGTGTCCGTTTGGCATCTGTTTGCGTCCAGCCAAAGGTTCTGAGGACATAGTTGCATTTTCTAGTTGGGCATATCGTCCACCTTATTTACAGCATATTCTATGTATATGTAGTACACACAATTTTGTAGCAATTAAGGTGCGGATACCCGTCAATATGCAAGTTTTATCAAATATGAAGCAGATCCGCACCCGGAGGATTAACACCACACAATATAGCTGGCAATGTACTTTATGAACCACAGAATATGCTGTATCTGAAACGATGAGTATCGCAGTAGAAAAAAATAGTGATGTTTTGACTGAGCCCATGCTTTTCCAAAATTCCTTTGGTAAAGGTCTCGATCAATACTCTGCCGATCGGGCATGAAAAATAAATAACTTAATGAATTACTCCTGTTGGGGAACGGCTCGATAATTCCATTTTGACCAATATTACTCGAAAATAATTTGCATTGTATTTGACAAATCATCAGCCGCCTTTCGACCATTTTGATCTAATTTATTAAAAATATTTACCTCTACAGCAGATATTCCATTTTTATTTTTTTACACGAGAGCTTTTACTAATTATTGAATAGTAATAATTACTCCTTTACAATCCTTGGCAATATGAGTAAAAAATCGATATTATTTCTTGATTGTATTTAGACGTAAGGATCGGGAATTAAATAACTTACAATTTTAATTGTTATTGTGGGATGGGCGTCCCGCCCGTCCTTTTTTGACGGGCGGGACGCCCATCCCACTTTCAAGAGTGGTAGTTATTTAATTATCATTACTAA
>NZ_JAUBOQ010000055.1:0-43336 GCF_036700325.1 Microcoleus sp. Z1_B2 | reverse complement strand
CAAAGTTTTCAATCGATTCATGCCGTGTGTATTCAAGGAATTCAGCAAGTTTCTAATTTGACATCAGAACGGTTAGCTATCTTAAATTTATTTCCAGTCACCTGTCGGTCTTATTATTTTTTGTTGTGAAAAGAAGTCTATTATTGATTGGTAAAACTGACTTACATTTAAATAATTGTTGATTCAGCAGTGATGTATTATTGTCATAATGCGGGCGATATATGCTGGGAATTAATAGTTATTAATGGTCTGATTTTTGACTTTTAATGGGCTAAGAAGATTGAATTAATGCCCTCATGTCAATTTTTAGGAATTCCTAACTGAGTGATGCGAGCGTTGCACAGATTTTTGGGTGTTTTTACTCACTATTATCTCGGATGATTCACTTTTATCCCCTCCATCTGCCTATGTGCCAGTTGGGGGTGCGGAATGTGGGATTAAAAAATACACCAATGAAAGCATATTCAGTAAATTTGCTTTCCAAAAATAGTAGCAGCCCATCAATATCAGAAGCTGTCGATCAGAAAAACAGCAGCGATATTTTCCGTCAGTAAAAGCTTAGTTCAAAAACTGGTCAAGCAACAAAAAATCGAGGGGAATTTACAGCCGAAACGAGAGTGGGAAACCGAGATATAGTCATTTGAATAATTCCACAGCTTCTTTGAGAGAAATAGTGGCAGCACATCCCGATGCAACCTTACTAGAATTGTGTGAGTTATTTGCCCAGAAGAATCGTAAAAAAAAACAGTGATCGGTAGCCAAGCCGGCACTGAAAGAGTCATGAAGTTAAGGTTAGATTATTGGTAAAAACTCAAGCATATCGACCCAAAAAATATAGTCTTTTTAGATGATACTGGAGTATTACGCTTGTTTAACCAGAAGTCATGCACGTTCACAACGAGGAACGAGAGTCTATGCGGTTAAACCTTTTTACCGAGGGAAAAAAGTCACAGTAATTGGTGCAATTAGTTTGAAGCGAGTAGTGGCACTCATGACAATGGATAACTCAATGGATGGCAAAGCATTTGAGGTATTTATTGAGCAATGTTTAGTGCCACAATTGTGGTCGGGAGCAGTAGACGTGAATTGATAATTTACCCGCGCATAAAGTAGATTCAATTAAGCCAGTAGATTGAAGCGGTGGGTGCTTCTATCTTGTGTTTTTCCCCATAGTCTCCTGATTTTAATCCAATTGAATTATGGTGGTCGCAACTCAAATCTTTCTCGATCCATTTGTCACCAACCACCACTAAAATGGTTGACACCATAATTTCTGTGGCTCTTGACTTAATTAATCCGAAACATCTTAAAAACTGGTTTACTAATTGCTGCTACTGTACCTCATAACATCCGGAAGTGCTGTATGCTATTTATAGGGCGATTAGGTCATTGGTTTGTGTTAATATGCTAAAATATCAAACAACCACGCGGTAATAATTAGGTGGACAAACTTCAGACAGATATAGAAGCAATTTACTCTAAAATTGAGGAATTGCGCCTGGAACGCCAGCAGCTTAGTATTGCCGATGTTGTCCCAGCAGGTGATTCGCCCCAAGCGATCGCCGATGCTTATCGGCGTCACGCCAGGGAAACAGCACAAGTGTCGGCAGAAGTCAAGGGTATAGATGACGCGATCGCGGCTCTGTCTGCTCAACTGAGTCAGAAACAACAGCAGTCGGTAAAGTTGCAAAGAATCAGTCCGATGGAGGAGCAAGTTGAAGAAGGAAGACTACTAGCTCAGGGACACGCGGAACGGATTAATGAACTGGCGGCGGAACTGGCGGCGGAAGTGAAGGGACTCAAGGCCATCGCCGACCAAATTAGTCCCAGCTACTGGCAAGTTTATTACAAGCCTTTTATTACTGGTTTTAAGAGTATTTCTGTTCCCTACGTGCGATCGGACGGGGATGTTTGGACTATTGTCAATCGAGTAGTTTAGAGAGGCTGCGGGAGCAGAAATAATCAGCGCTGAAGACAATTTTTTTCCTGTCCCTACTCCTCCACCTCAACCTCGCAGCAGTTGCTTAATAGTCCCGACCAATTCTTGAGGGTGAAATGGCTTGGCGATGTAAGCGTCGGCTCCTTGTTTCATTCCCCAATAGCGATCGAACTCTTCGCTTTTGCTCGAACACATTACTACAGGCAAATTTTGGGTTTTAGGGTCGCTTTTGAGCCTGCGACAGACTTCGTAGCCGTTCATCCGGGGCATCACGATATCCAGAACGACTAAATCTGGGCGGTTAGCTTTAATTTGCTCTAGAGCTTCTACGCCATCACTCGCTACCGTGACGTTTAGTCCTCTACCTTTGAGCAAGTCGGCGATCATCTCCCGCAGAGTGACGCTATCATCAACAACCATAACTGTACTCATAGAATAATCCCTACCAAGTTTCTGGGTTGAAACGTTCTCATTAACGTTTACACTAACGTTCACCTTCAAAGGTGTCTTTTCCTGATTGAGATTGCGCTCTGCTAAATGTAGTTTACCCACTTTTGCTGATTTCTCAATCATTTTCTGAGTAATTACCGCAAAATTTAAATATCCGCGCAATCTCGGTTGACACACGAGGCTATGTCCGTTAGTCTATCATTTTCTTTCTCAAATGGTACTATTATCAAAAAATCAGGGTATAGCTTGGTTGTGCGTTTCCCGTTGAGGACGGCGGCCCTCGGCCGCCTGCATCAACATTTGTCTAATTAGGATTTTTCGTACCTAAAGCCGATAGTTTTTGGTCGTAGAGCGTGTCTAAAACGACCGGGCGTTGGCGGTAGCTGTGACCGGTGTTTTTGCAGCCATTAGCAACGATTCCCAAAACGGAAGCTCCAGAAATTTTTAATTCTTCTAAAACTTTGCGAACTTGCGCTCGGTCCGTTTGCCCAATTTGGACGACCATAATCGTAGCGTCTGTGTGAGCTGCGATCAAGTGGGTGTCTGCCAAGCCTGCTAGTGGCGGGGTGTCATAAATTACTAAGTCAAAAAATGCTTGAAATTGCTCCATCAGATACTGCATTTTTTTGGAAGAAAGAAGCTTGATCGGATCGGGGGGAATTTGGCCTGCGGTGAGTACAAACAAATTTTCTTGGTTCGGGGCTCGTTGAATCGCGTCGTTGAGGCTGATATCTGTGGAGATGGCATCGCCCAGGCCACGCACGTTCGACAGTCCTAACTTAGCGTGCAGTTGGGGGCAACGCAAATCTGCATCTACTAACAATACTCGCTGTCCTACGGCTGCTGCTGTGGCTGCTAGGTGCAAAGCTACTGTAGATTTCCCGTCTCCGGTTACGGCTGAGCCGACTAAGAGCGATCGAATTGCCGTGCCTGCGCTCAGCAAGTGAATGTTCGTGTATAGGGATCGAAATGCTTCTAAAAATTGATAGTCCAAGTCGCTCAAAATACTTGGTGCCCCGCTCATCGAACCAGTAGGTCTAGCTTCGACCTGTTCGACTACTTCCACTTTCGAGTTCGATCGAGCCGATGTTAGTTTTCTCTGTCTGGCTGGCGGTCTGCGCTTGACTTTCTTGGTAAACGGAATCACCCCGAGTATTGGCAATCTTGTGGCCATTCTGAGTGATTCTGGAGTGTGGAACACAGTATTTAGTACCTCTACGAGCAAGCCGACGGCTATGCCCAGCAGACTGCTTAAAATTACTGCCAGCGCTAACTGTTTTCTGGTTTGTTTGACGGTAGCTGTTATAGGGTTGCCGAATTTGTCTCGCGGAATTTCCGGAGGATTTATCAGCACCCAGGGTATTTGCTCCTGAGCCGCATCAATTCGCAAGGCTTCTCGTTTTGCCAAGAAGTCCGACAAACTCTTAGTAACTACTTGCAGTTCTCGCTGTAAATTGTCGTATTGTCGGGTTGTAACTGAAAAGTTTCTAATTTTTTGGTTGAGAGCATTTTGCACAGCGGTCATTTCACGATCGCGCGCTTCAATTTCTTTGATTTGGGTCTCTAAATTTCCCATCACCACTTCTTTTGCTTGTTGAGTGGCGGTTAAAATAAGTTCTTCCCGACTTTTTCGCAGCGCTAAAACTGGCAAACTGTCTTCTCTGTACTGAGCTAATTTCATTGACAATTCCGAGTCTATTCTCTGAATTTGACCTAAGAGTCCGCCGTAAGCTTGTCCTTGGGTAATCAGCAGCCCCTGGGGATTATTTTCCTTGAGTAGTTTTTCATAGCTTTGGTAGAGGTTTCGCATCCCTTTTAGCTGAACTCTGATTTCTACTTGCTTGCCGCGAATGCTTTGAACTTGTTCAGACAAAGATTTTCCCTCTATCTGAGGTTCAAATAAGTTGCTCTGCTGCCGCAGTCTTTGGACTTGCAATTGCAGAACTTCTACTCTTTCTCGGAGCTTGGGAAGCTCCGTATCTATAAATTTAATACCTTGATTAATGCCCATCAGCCGTTGCTGCAAGCTGTAGTCTAGATAAGCTTTAGAAATTTTGTCCAATACGTTGTTAATTTTTTTTCTGTCTGCATCTTTGTAGCGAACTTGTAAAATTTTTGTGCCTTGCTGTTTGCCATCTTTCGTGTAGCTGATGCGGTTGATGGACATTTTTGAGATCAGTTCCGTATAGGTCATTTTGGGATACCACGCTCGCAATTCCTCAAGCACGGGCTGCATCAATTTGGGGCTACGCAAAATCCTAATTTGGGTTTCGTAGTCTACTAAGCTAATTCCTTCTATATTAATTCTTGCTAAGTCGGCAGCTTGGGTGTTGTTTAATTGTTTGGACAGCAAACCTTCAGCAGTGGCGGGTTCTACTAACAGGGAAAAGGAGCCTTCATACTCGATCGTTATGCTTTTAGAAGTGGCGACGATCGCTGTTCCTGCCAGGGCGCTCAAAGCAATGGTGGCGGCTGCCATGACCGGGAAGCGACGGCGCACGACGCCTAAGAGCCAGGACAAGTCTAGCTTTTCTTCTTCTCTCTCCTCAACAAAGTGATCTCTGTAGTTCTGAGCAGATAACTCCGGCAGTTTGCCATTCGATTTAGGTGTGAAGGGTTGGTAATCTTGTCTGCTATCCATATTCAGCCTGGGTATTTTTGAGGTTGATATTTTTGAGGTTGATATTTTTGAAGCGGCCAGGTCGCGGCTGGGTAATCTTATTGTTTAGTTTATTCTAGCCTTTGCCAGGAATTATTCACCTCACCCGCCGCCTTCTTACCTGAATAAAAATCGGAGAACGTTTATAAAATTTAACACTCCCGTCGCAGGCCCGACAGGTCCGATTACAGCGTTCATGCGATCGACAAAATTGACGAGACCCCTGCGAGATACGATAATCATGTCGTTGTTGCGAAGTTGAGGATTGGTTTCTTCGTTAATTCCTTGAGTTAAATTGACTTCGATCGTCCGTTTAGTAGCTGTACCGTCGTTATTGAGGCGGACTAGCTCAACTTTATCCCTTCTAGCTCTGGTATTCTCGTAGCCAAAAAATCCTCTGGAAACTAAAGCTTGATTCAGTGTGGCATTAGCTGGGAGCCTCAAGGGATCGAGGGATGTTCTGAGTTCTCCTACTACAAAAACGTTAATGCCGACGGGGGCAAAGTTAGTGCTAGCGAGTACGCCAGCTTCTGCTGGGTTAACGATCGTGGCTTTGGGCACAATGATCGTGTCTCCCTCCTGGAGGATGGTATCTTGAGCGCCGTCGCCGGACTCTAGGAACTGCCACAGGTTGACTGGGATAATTTGTTCACCTCTTCTGGTGACGCGCCGCACTTGGATTTGCCGGATGTCGGCATCCGATGTGATGCCACCAGCTAGCTGAATGGCCCGGATGACGGTGGGGAAACCTTCGCGGCTGAGGTCGTTGGTGGTATTGCCACCGATCACGACGTAAGCCCCGGGGCGGGTGACTTGACCAACGATGGAGATCGATCGAGGTTTTTCTGGGGGTGGCGAAAAGTTTGCCGTCGCAAATTGACGAGCTTCTGCTTGGTTGAAGTTGGCGACTGTGGGAATCACGATTGTGTCTCTGTCTTGCAAAATTATGTCTTGAGAGATGTCTCCTTCCTCCAAGAATTTCCACAGGTTGACATTGAGCACTTGATCGGGGCCGTCTCGTTGGGGACGGCGGACACGGATGTTGCGGATGTCGGCCACACCCGTGACGCCTTCTGCGAGTCTGATCGCTTGGGTGACAGTGGGGTACTGGACACTCGGCGCGGCTCCCGGGCCAGGAGTTAGGGTAATGGTGAAGTTTCCGGGCCTGGTGACTTCTCCGATGACGCCGACGTTGAGGGGGCGGGCGGCGACGAGGCTGACTGTGACTATGGGGTCTTTGAGGACGCGGCGGTAGGCGTTGCGGATGATGTTGGTGGCTTCTACTAAGGTGCGACCGCGGATGGAGACCAAGCCGATCAGGGGCAGGTTGACTGAACCGTCGGAAAGGACTTCGTAGCCACGGCTAAGTTCGGGTACTTCGAGTATTTCTACTTGGATGCGATCGCCACCGCCGAGTTTGTAGCTTTCGGGCGATCGCCTAACGGGCGCAACATTCTGGGCTTGGTCTGCGCCTAGCGGGATGGGAAGTTGTGCCGGGGTGATCCTGGCATCAGCGAGGACACTGGAAGCAAACAAGACAACACCCACAACCGACGGGGCTATCTGCCTTGGAAAATGGGTGTTAACCATACACCACCTAATTTTATTGACTATGATTTATATAAGTGTAGCCTTTTTAGTGCTGGGCAAAAAGCTCATTATTTTAAGCGATCGCCGAAAAAACGATGCTGTATTTTTGCTTTATGCCTAATTTATGTGTTAGCGTGGTTGCGGGTTGACGGCTATATTTTATATCTATATAATTTGATATTGTTGGTGATAAAGGAAAGCAATTATGAATCAACCAGTGTCTCTACCCAATATGCTGAGAGAGCTGATTTTAGGTAGTTCTTCATTGACTTTGATGCTACTTGCTATAGTCGGGATGGCAACTATACTATTATTTCAATTTGCCAGCTATAAAAAAATCGGTTTGGCTTTAGAAAAAAGCTTTGCTTGTCTTTATATTTTTATCTCTCCCTTTTTGATACAACCTCCTTTTAATTACTTGCATTTTGTTAATTTGAAAGATCCAGAAGGGGGAATATTAAAACTAATACCTTATTTTTTTTACCCCTGGGTAGTATTAATTTTGATTTCAAGAATCAAAATTTTTATGAGCAATTTTATAGATATTTTTTCCAAAATATTGATAATGAATCCTTTCTTTTTACTTTATATATTACTTCCCTTACTGTCTACATTATGGTCTCTAGTTCCTGAAGAAACGCTAAGAGCAAGCCTAGCTTTCTCAGGATTTACTGCTTTCGGGTTTTACATTGCAGCCCAATATAAATGGGAGGATTTATCTCGTTTCTGGCGCTGGGGATACACGGCAATTGGTTTGGCAAGTTTTGTAATTAAACCCCCTGGAGCAGGCGATTTTGTTGGCTTAACCCAATCTAAAAATTCTTTGGGGGGAGTCTTATCTCTCTGTACGGCATTTTGGTATTTGCATTATTTTCAAGGAGCTAAAACTCAGAAAGATCGCTGGATTGCTTTGGGAATGATGTTTTTTTCATTTTACCTGGTAAGGGCTAATAAATCGAGCGCGGCTCTAGTGATTACAATCCTATTAATAATTGCAGTGTCGTCACTAAACTTTCTACAAAAATTAAGTTTTCAGTGGGCATTTACTGCGATTATATGTTTCCTGGTCGTCAGCATAATTATGACTGTTTTTGTAGTAGACAACCTAGAGGATATTATTGTAGGTGGCTTAGGCAAAGACTTGACTCTAACTGGGCGGACAGAATTCTGGCCGCAGTTAATTGCTGCGGTAAATCAGCGCCCCTGGTTTGGCTACGGATACGATGGATTTTTTCAACAAGATAAGTTAGGATCGGGTACTCCGGCTTATTTTATTTATACTCCTAATGGATTTCAACCGAAAAATCCTCACAATGGCGCGATCGGTATCTTGTTAGCCTTCGGTTGGCCCGGATTAATCTTAATGATGACTTCCTTGCTGCTCAATTTAGCTTACGCAGTTCGGTATTTGAGTCGTAGCACCCTGGAAGAAGCGGGAATACCGATTTGTTTTCTAGTGTCTATTATTATAAGCAACATCACAGAAAGTTATATTATAGAGATAGCAAATCCTTGGCTGAGTTACGCAATGTTGACGGTTCGACTGGCGATAGATAATGCTAACAATAGTTCTAACAGTAGCACCAGTAGCCCTCAAAGGCGTTCTTTAGCTGGCACTGTCCATTGAAGTAAGCATTGGGCGGATCGTGGGTCAATTTGGAGAGCATCTCATATTTGTAAAAACACTTCTTCTGGCTCATTCCTTCTTCCTCTTTCCTCCTGCCTCCTGCCTCGTGCCTCCTGCCTCCAAACTCCAATTTCTAGGTGGGCTGCTTTCATTGAGATGCTCCCTCAAGTTGTGATATGTTGTTATAGGATCAACCAGTCTAATTTTGCGAGATTGCCGACCCTGCCAGAACTGCGTTTGTGTTTTGTAAAGATTTAAAATATTCTGATGCTAGATAAGTTAACTGCGGTCAGTAAAAGGCTCGGCCCTAATCTGCGCCAGGTACTCAGCAACATAGCTTGGCTGTTCACTGACCAAATCTTGCAGATGGGTCTAGGTCTGTTTGTCGGTCTTTGGGTGGCTCGCTATCTTGGTCCGACACAATTTGGATTGCTCAACTACGCGATCGCCTTTGTGTCGCTGTTTAGTTCGGTGGCAACGATGGGGTTGGGTACTCTGGTAGTGAGGAATATCGCTCGCGACCCAGAATGCAAAAATGAGACCCTCGGAACTGCCTTCGGACTGCAATTTACTGGTGGCTGCATCACTTTGTTGTTAACTGTCACCGTGATTGCGCTACTCAAACCCAACGACACTCTGACTCGGTGGCTGGTAGGTATCATCGCAGCCGGAACTATCTTTAATGCTTTTGAGGCTATCAATTTTTGGTTTCAGTCCCAAATCCAGTCAAAATATACAGTGTTGGCTAAAAATTCAGTATGTTTTTTAGTTGCTGCTGTCAGAATTGGGTTAGTAACAATTAAAGCCCCCCTGCTTGCCTTCGCCTGGGTTAGATTGACAGAGGTCGCATTAGTAGGAATCGCTTATGTATATTTTTATCAGCTTACGGGGAATAAAATTAAGGATTGGCACTTCAGTTGGGAAAGGTGTAAGGAACTGCTATCGGAGAGTTGGCCGATAATATTGTCGGGATTGGCCGTTTATGTGTACTCAAAAACAGATCAGATAATGCTCGGTGCGATGAATAAAAATGCTGAACTTGGCTATTATGCTGCCGCTGTTAAAATTTCCGAAATTTGCGATTTCTTGCCGATGATCATATCCGGTTCTATTTTTCCCAAATTAGCGAATTTGAGAAATACAAATTATGAAGAATATCTAAATAAATTTCAAATTTACTCGGATATTATGATATTTTTATGGTTGGGAGTGGCGATACCGATATCATTACTTTCTCCCTGGATAGTGCATCTGCTTTACGGTGAAAACTATGCGAAGTCAGCAGCGGTACTGTCAATCTATGTTTGGGCGCAATTTGGCAGTAACTTTGGAGTAGCACGGAGTACATATTTGAACATAGAAGGTCAGTTGCGCTACGGTCTTTACTTGACTGTAGTCGGATCTATTTTTAATGTAGGGTTGAACTTTTTTCTGATTCCTAAATATGGAGCTTTTGGAGCAACGGCAGCTACTCTGATAACTTATTTTTACGTGATTATATTAGTCAATTTCTTGATTAAGGAATTGCGCCCCTTCGCAAATTTTATCTGGCGTTCGCTTAACTTATACAAGGCAGCTTGTAGAATCCGAGGATTAGTAAAGTGATTCAAATTAAACCTAAAATCGAACAGCGATCGAATTGCCCCTATTGTGGAACAGAACTTAATCCGAAAAATGTTCTGTGGCACGGTATCCACATTGTTCTAGACTCTAAGTGCGAGGGATGCGGCAGCGAGATAATCGACGATTTGAGAGTAGGTCATGGAGTGAAAAACTACATCCAAGTTAATTTAATAAAAGGAGAAATTTTTGCAGCCGAGGATTACAAGAAGGAATGGTTAGGCCAACCATTACTTAATTCACTCCAAAATCCTCAACCGGAAAAACTTGAGATTGTAAAAGAAATTTTTAAACCCTGCAATCGGGTAATTATCTTAAACTGTATCGATCATCTTTATGGTCATTCCCTGCTCAAGTTGCTAAATGCACAAAGGCACTTAGAATGCAACTCGGACTACGGGTTAGTTGTGATAGTTCCTAAGTTTTTAAGGTGGATGGTTCCTGATGAAGTTGCAGAAGTCTGGACCGTACCTATTTCTTTAAAAAATGGTCAGAATTACTATCCCAGCTTCGCCGAGTTTGTTGAAGAAGAAACTAAACGCTTTGATGAAATTTATGTCAGCGAAGCTCATTCTCATCCCAGTCAGTTCGACATCACGCGCTTTACTAGAGTTCCAAAACATAACTTTGAGAACAAAGAAATAAAAATTACTTTTATTTGGCGCGAAGATCGTTTATTAGTTAACCGTTTGCTGTTTCGAGTGCTTAGAAAAATAGATCAAAAAGCAATGTCACTGCCATTGCAAAATTTAAAAATTCAGCAGTTATTTGAGAAGATCAGGTTGCAAGTACCAGAAGCAAAATTTGCAGTAGCTGGTTTGGGGAGAAAAACTAAGTTTCCAGAATGGATTGAAGATTACAGAGTGGATAGTTTTAATGAAAAAGTTGAAAAGGAAATATGCGGTATTTATTCACAAAGCCGCTTAGTAATTGGTCTTCACGGCTCTAATATGTTGCTACCTTCGGCTCATGCTGGTATGACAATTGATTTGATAGATGAGCGTTGGGGGAACTTTGCCCAAGATATTTTATACCAAGAACGTGATCCGAGAATGGCTAGTTTTCGCTATAGATTTTTACCGTATCAGACTAGCAATGAGACACTGGCATTCATAGCGGCTGTGATGGTTCTGAATTGGTCTAAGTTTAAATCCCAGATGACTGCTGATGTTATATAACATCGGGCTAATTAGACCTACTACCGAATCCGCTAGCCTTCAACTATTTTCCGTGTTATAAATATGGATAAATTTGTCAATGTTGTGAAAATCTTTGACATTTTTTCTCAACCATTTTTCATCATTGTCCCACCACTTAAACTTCAGCAGAAAATCAATCTTTTGTTCATCAAACCTATAGCGAATAAGTTTGGCCGGAATTCCTCCATATATAGCATAAGGTGGCACATCTTTTGTGACAACGGCTCCGGCTGCGATAATGGCTCCATCACCAATAGTTACACCATCTACAACAATAACATTTGATCCAATCCAAACATCATTGCCGATATGGACAGTTTTTTCCTCTTCCTCAAAATATTTTTGGTCTACAAAGGTTGTCCCTACTAGCATCTTTGGCGAATAAAATATCGGATGGCTTGAAACAAAATTTCCCACAGGATGTACGCCTAAGCGAATGATGCAGTTTGGCCCTATCGAACAAAAATTGCCGACAACACCATTGAAAATTCGCGTATTATCGCGCACATAAGTGTAAGAACCTATGACAGAACCTTCTATGGCTACACGACTAGACACACTAACATTGTGACTGATAGTTGAATTTGTAACCAAAGCCATATAGTCTTGATAAAAATTATTATATTTAAACTTGTTTTTCCACCAATTGACTAAAAATCGCAGATATTCAGTGATTGGATTTTTGAGTAGAGAACTGAGAAATGTTGAGATTTTAGACATGGTTACTAATTACTTAGTGAAGGTTAAATATTGTGTTCCCACATAGCTTATTTAATTTTTTCTTGATGCGCCTGATTAATGGGGGATGATAATCATAAAATGTATCTTGAGTGAATTGATCCGCTACAAAATTTCGGATCGCGTGGTTGGGATGCTTTAAAGGAAAGGTCATTGCTTCCGTTGGCATATTACTGTATATACTATCTTCTCCTGAAGTATGGGTGGCTTGACTGCCAAATCCAATATTAGAAATTAAATTGTTTTCTGGAATAATAGCAAGTCCATTTTGAACCCAACAAGTAAAAAGCCATCTAAAAAACCAATTGTTGACAGTTCCATCATAGGAAACTTGAAAAGCACTATCCCAAACTTTTACAGATTGAGGATTACCTAATAAATTTTCGAGAAAACCGGCTTCCCGAAGTTGAGGCCATAACTTCATGTCAACATCATAGTATTGCCATGCTCTGCGCCAAGTCGCCCATCCCCAACAGTTACTAAAACGCGAAAAATAGTAACTGTCTTCTGTTCTTTTTCTGCCAAATTGTAAATTTACGCCAGCGATTGACATAATCCGTTTGTCATCTCGATAATGCTCTAATAACTGTTCACAAAAAGGGAAGAAGTTCGGGTGTGGCAAACAGTCATCTTCGAGTATAATTGCTTCTTCTACGGTATTAAATACCCAGTCGAAACCGCTAGAAATGCGATCCCTGCAACCTAAATTAATCTCTGAATAATTTTTCAGAACTTCACAGTCCCAATCGACCCGATCGATAATTGCACGTACAGCGGCGCACTTTTCATCTTCCCCAGGTTTGTTGGCACGAGGGCCGTCAGCTATTACTAACAGCTTAGGGGGTTTAACTTGTCGAATCGCCTCGAAGACTTTTTCAGTAGTATCCACTCGATTGAAGACCACAAAAACAATGGGACTTTTTGTATGATAATGTGGCATTTAAACTGTTCAACTCCTACGAGTATAAATATTTTTGCTTAGTACAACTCATCAATATTATGAATGTGCTAGGAAGTTTGCAGGCTTCGCTTGTTAACTTAAGTTCTAAATTCCAATTTATCACCAAAAAGTTCGCGGGTCAACTATAATACAGCAATAGTTTACCCAGACAGACTTCTAGGACTGACGCTCTTAAACTCTAAAACCTTGATACCCCCACCCCGTTGCCCAAGTGGGGAACTCTTAAAGCCCCATTGTGAAAAGGGGGGGGGAGCGACTGCGTAAGCCATACTTTCATTTTTGTAGCGACGGTTGCAACCGCCGAGCGAGTGGTAAAATAAAACACTGTTACTTTTAGCCTTACCTATCGTTAAAAGCAGCAAAATTGGGAATAATGAACCGTACTAAAATCGCCGCCCTTTTAACTTGCTTCAACCGCAAAGAGAAAACATTAGCTTGCTTAGATGCTCTTTTTAAGCAGGCACTTCCAGCCGATGTTGATATTTTAGCCTATCTAGTCGATGACGCCAGTACCGATGGCACCAGCGAGGCCGTTCGTCAAATCTATCCTCAAGTCAATATTTTTTCCGGCGATGGTAACTTATTTTGGAACGGGGGAATGCGTGGGGCTTTTACCGAAGCAATGAAAGATGATCCCGACTACTACCTATGGTTAAATGATGACACTCTTATTTATCGAGACACCGTAAGTGTATTGCTAGAAACAACTCAAAAATTATCAGAAAAAGGAGAAACAAAAGCCATCATTGGCGGTTCTACCTGCGACCCCGAAACGGGTCAAACAACATACGGAGGTGTGGTGCGAAATAACCCTTTGCACCCCTTCCGATATGGTATCCTCGAACCAACAAAAGAGCCTCAGATGTGCGATACTATGCACGGCAACTGCGTATTAATTCCCCGCAGTGTTGTGCAAAAGGTCGGCAACCTCGATCCGGCTTTTGTCCATTATATTGGCGATTGGGATTATGGTTTACGAGCCAGACAGAAAGGATGTACAGTTTGGATTTCTCCTGGCTATTTAGGCACTTGTTCTCTCAACCCCCAAGTGATCAAAACGGCTGCTGATAATTTAAGTGAAGGATTGGATAAAATGAGCAAACCGAAAGGTTTATCATTCAAAGATACTACCCTGCAACCGGCTCAAGAGTGGAAAGTATTTACTCAGCGGCATGGTGGCTGGTTGTGGCCAATTTATTGGCTGCTACCTTATCGCAGGTTAGTTTGGCTTTCAGTGTTGAGTAAACTGGGATTGACTAAAAACAAAACTCAAGGTGAATAGGATGGTTGATAGAAATGAACTCCGCATTGCTTGGCTTGTCCCGGAAGTGGAACTGGGAGCTTACTGGCAGCCTGTTTTGAGGGAATTTACGAAATTTTTTAAGAATACTGTATTTTATACTGGTCGTGTTTGGTCTGGGTTCGATCCGACCCTGCCGGGAGCATCGGCAATTCAGTTGGTAGGGGAGACTAAATTTGTCGAGACGGAAAAGATAGAAACAGGATACGATCGCGGATTCATTGTAGTATCGCCTAGTATTATCGGCTATTTGCTAAAATTTAGACCTCATGTGGTCTTTCCCCAAGCTTTCTCTTTGTGGACTGTAATTGTTGCGTTTTTAAAACCGCTACTGAGGTGGAAAGTTGCAATTATTTACGATGGTAGTTCCCCAAATACAGACTTTCGAGATTCCAGTTTTAGGACATTTGTGCGCCGCATCATTGTGCGGTTTGCCGATGCTTTTGTTGCCAATAGCAATGCGGGTAAAAAATATCTGATGGAAGTTCTCAACGTACCGGAGGATAAAATTTTTACCCGAACCTATCTGGTACCTGATGCGGGTGCTTTGCTGAAACGATTGGATCAGACTCAGCCCCAAAACTTGCAGTTGAAACGCCCGATTTTTCTGTATGTAGGGCGCATCACGGCTAGAAAGGGAATTAAAACGCTTTTAGAAGCTTGCGCTATTCTTAAAAATCAAGGTTATGTTGATTATTCGCTGTTGATTATTGGCAAGGGAGATCAGCGGGAAGAACTGGAAGCATTTATTAAACAGTGCGATTTTGAAGAGCAAGTAACGTGGGCGGGATGGGTAGAATATGGAAATTTAGGTGCTTATTTTCAGCAAGCTGATATTTTTGTGTTTCCTACTTTTGAGGATGTCTGGGGTATGGTTGTACCCGAAGCGATGGTTTTGGGAAAACCAGTCTTGTGTTCAAATGGTGCAGCTTCCTGTGAGTTAATTATGTCAGGCGAGAACGGTTATATTTTCGACCCTAGCAGTGTTCAAGAATTAGCGGAGAAAATGCAAGTTTTTCTAGATCATCCTGATTTGATTGAGTCGATGGGAGAGCGTTCACGACAGATAATTTCTCAAAAAACGCCAGAAACAGCAGCTAAAGCTTACGTCGAAGTTACATCTTTTTTGATGGAGAATAGGTAAAGCAAGTTCGGCAAAGGATTTTTTAAAGGATTTAACGGAGGGATGGAAGAGGAAAGAGGGAAAAATTACCAATTACCAATTACCAATTACCAATTACCAATTACCACTTAGCCATGAAAGTTTTATTATCTGCGTTTGCTTGCGAACCGAATCTCGGCTCCGAAGAGGGAGTAGGATGGAATACTGTTATCCAATCTGCTAAACATCACGAAAGTTGGGTATTTACTCGCACGTTTTGTCGATCGTACATTGAAGCAGAACTAGAGCGGAACCCAGTGCCCAACCTGCACTTTGTTTATTTTGATCCGTTTGGGTGGAGCGAAGATTGGAAGGGGAAACAAGGATTGCTGCAACTTCACTACTATCTGTGGCAAATCTGGGCATATTTTATCGCTCGGAAGCTCGATCGCGAAATTGGTTTTGACATAGTACATCACGTGACTTATGTCAAACATTGGTCTCCCAGTTTCCTGGCGCTGTTGCCGCATCCTTTTATTTGGGGGCCTGTGGGGGGTGCAGAAGCAGCACCAAAGCCTTTTTGGCAAGATTTTAGTCGCCGGGGGAAAATTTACGAAACGCTGCGGGCATTGGCTCAAAGCGTAGGAGAACGCGATCCGTTTGTGGGTCTGACGGCGCGCCGCAGTGCCGTGGCACTGGCGACTACGGAAGAAACCGCAGCCCGACTGCGATTTCTTAAAGCAAAAAACGTGAAGATTTTCTCGCAAGTCGGTTTATCGCAGCAGGAAATTCAAGAACTAGAGAAATTTCCTACCCCGCCGGAGCAACCAATTAGATTCATCAGTGTTGGTCGTCTCTTACATTGGAAAGGGGTGCACTTGGGACTCCGTGCATTTGCGGAGGCGAAGCTGGAACAATCGGAATACTGGATTGTGGGAGACGGCCCGGAAAGGCAGCGTTTGGAAGCTTTGGCAACAGAATTGGGACTGGCAAATAAAGTATTTTTTTGGGGAACTTTATCTCGCAGTGAAACTCTTTCTAAAATGGGGGAGTCTCACGTTCTCCTCCATCCGAGTTTGCATGACTCTGGCGGATTTGTCTGCACGGAAATGATGGGGGTTGGTCGTCCGACGATTTGTTTGGATTTGGGGGGTCCGGCTACTCAAGTAACGGCTCAAACGGGGATTAAAGTGGCTGCTACTGACCCAGATCGCACTGTGCAAGGTCTAGCAGAAGCTATAGTGTGTTTAGCCCAAGATCGTGAATTGCGAGATCGCTTGGGTCGATCGGGTCAAACGCGCGTCAGGGAAATCTATGATTGGAATATCAAAGGTAAATTCTTTGCCCAATTGTGCGAAGATGTATTCGATGGAAAATCAGGATAACTTCTGATGGGTTCGATCGAGCAAAACAAAGAAAACTATATTTTTTCAGGCGGTGAAACGTGGGCGTTGCAATCATTACTGGCTCGGCGGGTTTAATTGGTTCTGAGGCGTGTAAGTTCTTTGCCAAACAAGGCTTAGATATCGTTGGCATCGACAATAATATGCGCCAGTTCTTTTTTGGTGCTGATGGTTCTACAAACTGGAACCGCCAACTGCTCGAAAAGTCTTTGGGTACCAAGTATTATCACTTAGATGTGGACATTCGCGACTATGAAGCGATTACCAATATCTTTCAGCGGTACGGCGAGTCGATCGAATTAGTAATTCACACAGCAGCCCAACCCAGCCATGATTGGGCTTCCCGTGCTCCGAAAATAGACTTTACCGTCAATGCCAACGGCACTCTCAATCTTCTAGAAGTAACTCGCTTGTACTGTCCTAAAGCGGTTTTCATTTTCACTTCTACCAATAAAGTATACGGCGATACGCCTAACAGTTTGCCTTTAATTGAATTAGAACACAGGTGGGAAATTGAACCTGGCCATACTTACGAAACCGGCATTCGGGAAGATATGTCAATCGATCAGTGCCTGCACAGTTTGTTTGGTGCTTCTAAGGTAGCTGCTGACGTTTTAGTCCAAGAATACGGTCGATATTTTAATATGAACACCGCTTGTTTTCGCGGTGGCTGTTTGACTGGCCCAAATCACTCAGGAGCTCAATTGCACGGCTTCCTCGCCTACTTGATGAAGTGTGCAGTCACGGGAACTCCTTACACGGTGTTTGGCTACAAAGGCAAGCAAGTTCGCGACAACATTCATAGCGCTGATTTAATTTCGGCATTTTATGAATTTTATAAAGCTCCCCAAAGCGCCCAAGTTTATAATACAGGAGGAGGCAGGTACAGCAATTGTTCAATGTTAGAAGCGATCCAGATGTGCGAGGCAATTGCGGAACGCAAGTTTAATTGGACTTATGCTGAAGGGAATCGCATTGGCGATCACATTTGGTGGATTAGCGACAATTCCAAATTTTCCAGTCACTATCCCAACTGGAAAATGAAATATAACGTTAAACAAATCCTACAGGAGATTTATGAATGTAACCGCGATCGTTGGCTGAAAGAGGATTCCAATGATTGAGCGGGGCAAAAATAATGTGCTGGGAATTTCGGTAAACGATTGAAAAATACAACGTTAAACAAATCTTAGGGGAGATTTATGAGTGTAACTGCGAGCGTTGACTTAAAGAGGTGCTCCATGATTGATAAAGGCAAAAAGAATGTACTGGGCATATTAGTAAATGCCGTTAATTATGAAGCGGCTGTTAGCAAAATTATTGCGGCAGCCAGCGCCGGAAAACCAATGTCAGTTTCTGCTCTCGCGGTTCACGGGGTAATGACTGGGGTTCTCGACAGCACTCATCGTTATCGGATTAATCACATGGACTTAGTATTGCCAGACGGACAGCCGGTCAGGTGGGCGTTAAATTGGCTCTACCATACGGAATTGCCCGATCGAGTTTGCGGGCCGAATGCGATGTTACAAATCTGCGAACGTGCGGCAGAAGAAGGATTACCTATCTATTTGTACGGATCTCAAGCTTCTGTACTGGAAGCTTTATCTCACAATCTCTGCCAGCGTTTTCCCAAGTTAATTATTGCTGGAACTCAGCCTTCTAAATTTAGGCACGTTTCGCCCCAAGAGAAACAAGAAATTGCACAGCAAATTCGCAACAGCGGTGCAGCAATTACCTTTGTCGGCTTGGGGTGTCCCCGGCAAGAAGTCTGGGCTTACGAATACCGGGACGACTTATCAATGCCGTTGATTGCTGTAGGTGCTGCTTACGATTTTCATGCGGGTAATTTGGCTAAATCTCCTGACTTTTTATCTAAAATAGGTTTGGAATGGCTGTTTCGGATGATGAAGGAACCTCGGCGGCTTTGGCAGCGGTATGTTTTTTTGAATCCACTTTATATCTGGTTGTTTTTGCTACAAGCTTTGAAAATCAAACAGTTCGACCCCACAGACGCCACGCCGCCTGTAGAAGAAGTATTATATGGTTGAAATTTAAACGTTTCTGGTGAATTATGGGCGATCGCAAGTAAAAGCTAAAAAAGCAAACACATCGTAACTAATCGTTTTGAGGTGCAAGTGCGATCGCCTGTTCAAAAAAACTTCTATCAAATCCGCTGACATCGGAATTATAGTGGGAGGTTAAGAGTTCGCTATCCAAATCGCGAGTTCTTAACATCCCACTGAGATGATCTGAATATATTAGGGCTTGCTGAATAATCGATCGCATATTGCGTGGCGAAAGGTTTCGATCGCGCGAGCGAGAGTAAAGTCGCCGTGATAAACAGGTAAAATAGGTCAAAACCCGTGCATAGCCACCTGCGATCATGTACAGAAAAGCTGAGCTTGCTCCCCTCCAACCCTTAGACTTTGAACTAACCAACGGATGTAAATTGTCAGCCCTCAACCGTTGGGTAAAAATGGCCCAAATAATCCCGTGGGATGAATTTGAATCAGAATATGCGGCTAACTTCCCGACAGCGCATGGTGCACCAGCCAAATCTTTTCGGATGGCGTTGGGAGTATTAATCATTAAAAAAAAACTGGGAATTAGCGATCGTCCAAGAGTAGAACAGATTAGGGAAAACCCCTATCTACAATACTTTATTGGTCAATCAAGCTACAGTAACGAGCTACCCTTTGACCCCTCTCTATTAGTTCATTTTCGGCAACGAATTAGCCAGAATCTAATTAATAAACTTAACGAACGAATGGTTGAAAAAATCCGCTCCATCACCCCAGTTAAACCATAAAAAAAAAGGATTCGGACGCCAAAAATGAGTCACCCAATCGCGGAAAATTAATCATAGATGCTACCTGTGCCCCAGCCGACATTACCTATCCGACCGACTTAGGACTATTAAACAAAGCCAGAGTTCATACCGAAAAAATTATAGACATCCTGTATAAACAGATCAAATATCAAACCAGTAAAAAACCAACAACCTACCGTAATCTAGCAAGAAAAGACTACTTAGCAGTAGCTAAACAAAGACAGCCCACCCGAAACAAAAGAAAACAGGCACTAAAAAAACAGCTCCAATATATTAAAAGAAATCTACCTCATATTCAACAGCTAATCGATGCAGGTGCGACCATAGAATGCCTGAACAAAAAGCAATATAAAACCTTGCTAGTCCTTACAGATGTCTATCGCCAACAGCAATGGTTATTTGATAATAATAAACAGAGTATTGAGGATAGAATAGTAAGTTTAAGCCAACCCCACATCCGTCCGATAGTCAGAGGAAAAGCCGGAAAAAGCGTAGAGAGGCGAGCCAAACTATCAGCTAGTTGCTTTGAAGGGTATGTATTCTTAGATCGGATGAGCTGGGATAATTTTAACGAATCAGGAGACTTAAAACAATAGTTCGGACAGTTTTTGGCCCAATGGCTTATGCTCGCTTGACTTTGAGCCACTGTGGATAATTAAATCAATGTCAGCTCCACCCCTGACTTACATTTAATTCGACTTTTTTATGCTCCTTGCCCCGCGTAAGCTTGTAGTATAGTTCCAAAAACTGTCCGGACTATTGTTAAAGAATTTGGAGATAATTATGTAATTAATTTTGCTTGACTACTTAATTTTCATAAAAAATATAAATTAAAGTTAAAAAAGTTAGACTAAAAAAAGTTTGATGGCTTTGATTTTTGAAAAATACCAGTAATATCATCACATCTGCGGAATGTGGGTTTTAGCTTAACTTGTCAGTAATGACGGCGCACTCATGAGCGGGCTGGGCACTGATGGCGCACCTTACCCCAGATGGCGACTCAAAGAATTTGTTGGCCCTACTCCTATATATCTATTGTTCATATTTATAGTTGGTCGATCGTCCTTGACGCTACCCATACCTGCCGCTGCACCTCGGCCTCATCAGCTACACCCCTAACTTTTTCGTTGTTAACAGCCCCAGAGTTACCTCAAATGTAACGAAATATTACAAGATGACGCTAAAGCAGCATAGAGGCTTGACAGCAAAGAATTAAGCGGCTAATCTGATATACATACCCGGGTAAGTCAATTCACTGTCCTATGCAAGAAAAGCAAAAAGTTACATTGTATCTTCCACCAGAACTGCATCGCCAGCTCAAAATCCGAGCCGCAGTCGAAACTGAACCGATGTCATCAATTGCAGAAAGGGCAATTGTCTTCTACCTAGGAAATCCCGAACTGGTTGACGAAGTAGAAGCCTCCTACGGACAAACCCATCGGGTATACAACTGTCCAGAATGCACGGGTTCAGTAGTAATGCGAGATGGAGAACTGGCATCCGTAACAAGTCAGCCGAGCGTATTGGCTGAACAGGATCTTCCAGTAAAGCAGGTGTCGGGCGTCAGTGCCAGCACGGCAAAACCGGGAGAGGAAGAATTGGTTCCCTGCTAAGAATGCCTTGCTTCCCCAAAAAGCTAAAACTGAACATTTCAGTAAGAGGGCTAATGGCAGCATTGAGATTCAGCAAAGATAGCACCGTCTCTAGTGGGTCGAGGAATATGCAAGAAGAGATCAGTATTCTAATCCAAGCTCAATATCCTCTGATCTACCTCGTGACATCCGAGGAAGAGCGGTGTGAGCAAGCAATTTCGACAATAGCTCAAGCAAAACCACAGCGACGAGTATTTATCTGGACTGTAACTCACGGCATTGTGGAGTATGGTCAACCCCGCACCACCACCCAACACAACACCGTCTCGCCAGAGGCAGCAATTGAATGGGTGATCAGGCAGCGAGAACCCAACAGTAACGCTAGCATCTACATTTTCAAAGATTTGCATCCTTTTATAGATTCTCCTCCGGTAACGAGGTGGTTGCGCGATGCGATCGCCCACTTCAAAGGAACGCAAAAGACAATTATACTGATGTCTCCTTTGCAGCAAATTCCGATCGAGCTAGAAAAGGAAGTAGTGGTATTAGACTTCGCGTTGCCAGACATGAAGGAACTAAACCAAGTATTGTCTGGTCAGTTGGAACAAACGAAATCGCGACGCATTACCACAGAAGGGCGAGAAAAACTTTTAAAAGCAGCCTTGGGATTGACCAAGGACGAAGCTGAAAAAGTTTATCGCAAAGCTCAAGTTTCGACTGGGCGCCTCACAGAAGAAGAAGTAGACATAGTTCTTTCGGAGAAAAAGCAATTAATTCGGCGCAACGGCATTCTAGAGTTCATTGAAGAAGACGAAACCCTGGATGCAGTCGGCGGCTTAGAAGAGCTGAAGCGGTGGCTGAGACAGCGTTCCAACGCCTTTACAGAAAGGGCGAGAGAATACGGTCTGCCCCAACCAAAAGGGATGTTAATTCTCGGCGTACCGGGATGCGGGAAATCGCTGATTGCCAAGACCACCTCCCGCCTCTGGGGACTGCCCCTGCTGAGGCTAGATATGGGTAGAGTCTACGACGGCTCGATGGTGGGTCGATCGGAAGCCAACCTCCGCAATGCCCTCAAAACCGCAGAATCCATCTCTCCAGCCCTCCTCTTCATCGACGAACTAGACAAAGCGTTTGCAGGAGGCACTGGTTCGGCCGACTCAGACGGAGGCACCTCCAGCCGGATTTTCGGTTCGTTCCTCACTTGGATGCAAGAAAAGACTTCCCCAGTCTTCGTAATGGCAACAGCCAACCGAATCGAGCGGTTGCCGGGAGAATTCTTGAGGAAAGGCAGATTCGACGAACTCTTCTTTGTTGATCTGCCTACCAAAGAAGAACGCCAAGATATATTTAAGATTCACCTGTCAAAGCGCCGTCGGGAAATTACTCGCTTCGATTTAGAGCAACTTTCCAATGTTTCCGAGGGCTTTTCAGGTGCAGAGATTGAGCAAGCGCTAGTAGCCGCAATGTACGAAGCCTTCGCTCAAGATCGAGAGTTTACGCAGCTAGACATCATCGCGGCCATTAAATCCACAATGCCACTGTCTAAAACAATGACCGAACAGGTCACCGCCCTGCGAGATTGGGCTAGACAGCGTGCACGGCCCGCTGCGTCTTCCGTCGCTGAATATCAGCGAATGGAATTTTAAAAGCTTTCTCCTGGTCCAAACAGGAGCAAAGGCTAGCAACAGCTAGCAGTTCGATTCAAGAGCCGCCAAGCGGCACCGTTAAATCCAGACCGTTGTTGTTTCTCTCTCAGTTTTATTAGGAGGAAATCCAATGTCTCACTTTAGCACACTGCGTACCAAAATCACCGATGCCGAAATCCTGAAAGCTTCCCTGCGCGACTTGGGCATTTCAGTCAAGTCAGAAGCTGATGTTCGTGGCTATAACGGTCAGCGCGTTCGCTCCGACATCGTGGCGATTCTGGAAGGCGAATATGACCTGGGTTGGTCTCGCAATAGCGATGGTTCTTTTGACCTGATTGCCGACCTCTGGGGCGTCGCCAAAAAGCACAATCAAACTGAGTTAATCAACTCCATCAACCAGAAGTACGCAGTCAACAAGACCTTGGCAGCAGTCAAGCAGCGCGGTTTGCAAAATGCCAACGTTAAGCTGGTAGTGCAAAACTAATTGAACTGCATATTTCCAAGCTCGCGGGTTAACCAAACAAACGGGTTAACCCGTTTTTAGATCGCTAGGAGGTAGAGGGGGGTCTTTGGGCCGCCACATACTTTTTTAGCACTCCCAAGCAGCAGCTTTCAACCTGAAAGCTGCTGCTTTATCCTTTAATGGTCGGCTTCCTAATGCTTAGGACAATCGTCGATCGTTTGTTGAGAAATTTCAAGTATTCGATCGACTTTGCGTTCCCAATCAAAAGGCTGCCGGACTCGTTCCCGTCCCGCACAACCCATACTCTGCCGCAATTCTGGTGACTGAGCGAGCTTGAGCATCGCATCTGTCAGTCCCTTGACAAAGCCTTCTCTGGAAGCGGGTTCTACTAAAATACCGCAAGTGGAATTCAGATAAGGATCGCGAATTAAATAATTTACACTCTTGAAAGTGGGGAGTAGGGGATGGGCTGATAGCCCGCCCTTTCTGGACGGGCTATAAGAGCCCATCCCACAAGAACCATCACGCATTGTAAGTTATTTAATTCTCATTCCTAATCTGCCGGGCCGCCCCAGTTCGTTGCTATGACGGGCAAGCCCACTGCCATTGCCTCCATCACCACTGCCGGGCCGCATTCCCGCACACTGGGGAAAACCATTGCATGAGCTTGTTGCATTTTGAGGGCGCACTCCCCCTGAGACAGCCAGCCACTAAATACAACGCTGCTGTCGATGCCTAAGCGAGCTGTTTGAGCTTCGAGTTCCCCTCGGATTTGCCCATCACCGATGATTTCCAACCCACATTCGGCACTCTCAACTGGCACATAGGCGGATTGAGGGGGGAAATTTGATACTCCCCACCGATGAATCGGGGGGATTCTTGATTAAGACCACAAAGGGACTTTCAAAGGCGTTATCAATGCACCTCTACCCACTCAGCGATTGCACAAATCCAAGCCTTGCGTATATTTTGTTTGTTTGTTTATGCTTTCAGAGTCCATCACAACGCCAGATAGGTACGCTCAATAATTCACTATTGCTTGTTTGGTCAGGCTACAGTCAAGCTGAGACGAACCAAAGAAAGGAGTTTCACCTTATTAAATTATTTCAACACGTGGATGGTTATTCTTAATCACGTTATAATTATACCGCTTTGTATTAATACCAATTCACTATGAAGGTACACGCTCATGTAGGCTAAAAGTAGAGGAGATGCAATATGGGCAACAAATTTAAGGTAGAAATCCCGGAAACGGTTGAGGAACTAGAGCATCGACTCGAACGGGCTATAACCGCAGTAAGTAAAGAAAAATTACTGCTATTATACTGAATTGCCACCAAAAAAATCAAAACAAGAGAAGAATTAGCCACGATGCACCGATCGAGACGAATCAACAATATATCGTTGGTTAAGAGCTTACAAATAAGGTGGAATTACCTCATTACTCACAGTAAAAAAAAGCTCCCGGTAAGACTCCACATATACCGCCCGAAGTTAGATAAAAATTAATCAAAAAACTGCAAGAGCCAGAGGGGGAAACAAGTTATGGCAAATTACAGATATGGCTAGAAAAAGAATGCGGAATCAAAGTGAGCTATAAAGTCGTACATGACCTAGTTCATTATAAATTAAAATATTACCTCTCTCGTCCCAAGACCCCAAAGCAATAAGGTGAACGAAGTTGCACAGACAAACTTTTAAAAAAAAAACTGTGGGAGATTATCAAAGTAATGATTAAATATTTCGGAACAGGACAGCCTGTAAGGATATGGTGTCAGGACGAGAGTAGATTTGGATTGATTACTATGCAGGGCATGATGATTACATTGAAGGGGATAAAACCAGTCGGAAAAAAGCAATGGAAGCGAGGAAAATTCTATGTGTATGGAGTTGTATAGCCATAACAGGTGAACTATATTATCAATAATTTTCTCAGCTCAATCACAACTGCTTTCAAGAGTTTTTACATAAATTTGCTGAAAAATACTCAGACTATTTCAATCTAATTATCATGGATAATGGTAGCTTTCATAAAGCTCTCTTATTAGACTGGCATGACCATGTAATGCCAATATATTTACCTGCCTATAGTCCTGAATTGAATCCGATTGAAAGATTGTGGGAACATACAAAAAAAGACCTCAAGTGGGAAAATTATTCGAGTTTAGATAAACTCAAAGAACAGGTAGATATAATTATCAAATCTCTCACGAATGAAGAAGTTTTATCTCTCTGTGGTTGGGACTATATCCTTGAAGCTATATTAAGTGCAGGTTCATAGTGAATTGATATTAGTGAGAAAAACATTATCATTCTCGAAAAAGCTATAAAATCAGATCGGGGCAATCTGGAACGTCATCCACGAATATAACCAACAAGTCAGAAAAAAAATGGGGATTGCATAACAATATCGATTGTTTTTCTCTGTCCTTTACAAAAAAAAATACCAAAATATGTTCGATATTGTTGCCAATATTCCAAGGCGACTAAGACATCTTCTTCGAGAGTTAGGATGGTGCGAAGTCCTCTTCTGTCTTTATTATTTTCTACAGCAAAGTTCACCCTTGGCGTTAACTATTGCTTTGAGGGTTTGAATGTTGATACCAAATCAACGTGGAAATTGACAAGATTGCAAATTTATATAAGATTGATTTTTCGTGATTTACTTATTGTGTAATGACAACAGAACTTTCTAGCATCTTATCCTGTCTATGGCAAGACAAGAGTGAAAATAAGTTACGAGTTGGGATTCAATTAACTCAAGCAAAATGTTTCATTATATCATAAAATTATTTTACAATAGGTCTAAGCTGTTGGGCATCTAAATTGTATTTTTGGGGCGGGCTAAGAGTGCCAAACCCTACTCCCCACAAGACTTTTTTTAAATTTGACTATACAATTTAAATGCACTGGGAGCATCTCATATTTGTAAAAACACTTCTTCTGGGTCCTTCCTTCTTCCTCTTCCCTCTTCCCTCCTGCCTCAAAACTCCTGCCTCAAAACTCCAATTTCTAGCGGAGGCCTGCTTTCATTGAGATGCTCCCAATGCACTTCAGCTTAAGCTCAATGTAACGCAGGCACGGAACACCCTAACCAGGGTGATATGCGCCTGCGTTATCAAGAATCATCTCAATACAAATGAACCCTAACTATTCATCGGCAATCTACCAGATGCAGCCCGCTGCATGGTACTAACTCGCAGCGAGTTAGAGAATATTCCTTGACCTTGCAGTTCAGGGATAGCAGGTTTTACTTCTACTTTTACCACCCTGGCTGTGCAGATAAAAACCGTTTGATCGGCTAAATGGAAAGTCAACCAAGGTTGATTTAACAAATTCAGCAGTTCTTCTTGTAGTTCTTGTGCAGGTATCGGAATAGTGAAAGTTTCAGCCTGACCTTCCACATAATGAAATGTCACTTGAGTTGTGTTCTCTTTATCTTGAGTTAATTTGGCAAAAGAACCGGCGCGCATAAATTTTGCTCCCCAACTTTAGACTATAAAAAAAATCAGAATTAAATCTAAAAAATTTGAATTCTGAATTGTTTAACTTTAACCTGTGACAGGGCTGAGGCAGAACTCAGAAGACTGAAGGCAGAATTAAATCGAGTTCAGCCTTCTAGTTTATAGCTGATTCCTGCGATCGCCTATACGTTAGCAGAAGATGTTGGCATCGCACTCATTTTCTCTAAATCTAGAACTTTTGCCAAGTCTTCTGCACTCATTAAACCCCTTTCTAGCACAATTTGCCGCAAAGATTTGCCGGTTTCTAGAGATTCTTTGGCGACAGCGGCGGCGTTGAGATAGCCGATGTGAGTGTTGAGGGCGGTAACGAGGGCGAGACTGCCTTCTGCGTAGGCGAGACATCGATCGCCCTTAGCTTCAATTTTGGCGAGGCATTGTGTAGTCAAAGCGCTGATGGTATTGCCCAAAATTTCGATGCTGTGAATGAGATTGTAGGCAATCAGGGGCATCATCACGTTCAATTCTAATTGTCCCGCTTGGGCGGCAAGGGCGATCGCGCTATCGTAACCCATAACTTGAAAACAAACCATCGATGTCATTTCTGCCATCACAGGGTTGTATTTTCCCGGCATAATTGACGAACCAGGTTGCACAGGAGGCAGTTGAATTTCTTTCAAACCCGTTTTCGGCCCGGAGTCCATCAAACGCAAGTCATGGGACATTTTAACGCAATCCTGAGCGAGATTTCGCAGTGCACCGGAGACATTTACAAACGGTGCCATACTCTGCATAGCAGCCATTAAATGCTTTGCTGGTTTCAGGGGGTGGTCAATTAATTCGGAGAGAATTTCAGCAACTTTTTGACAGTATTCAGGATGAGTATTTAACCCGGTTCCTGCCGCACTTCCCCCCAATCCCAGGGATGTCAAATCATCGGATGCCCTGTCAATTCTCAAGGTATGTTCTTTCAGAATTTGCGCCCAAGCGCCGAAGGTGTCGCCGAGTCGAACCGGCACAGCATCTTGCAGGTGAGTGCGGCCGGATTTAACAATATCTTTGAATTCTTCGGCTTTGTTTTCTAGGGCGACTACGGCATCCGACAAAGCCGGAAACAGAGTTTTTTCTAACGCCAACAATCCGCCAATCCGAATCGCCGTCGGAATCACATCATTTGTCGATTGACCGTAGTTTACATGATCGTTAGGACTAACGCGCTTGTAATTGCCTTTTTCATCGCCCATAATTTCCAAAGCGCGATTTGAAAGAACTTCATTAACGTTCATGTGGTGAGAAGTTCCGGCGCCGGCTTGGTAGACATCAACTACAAATTGATCGCGCAATTTGCCAGCTAGGATTTCATCTGCTGCTTGGACAATTGCTTGACTGATGTCTTGGGGAATGCAGCCTAGTTCACCATTGGCGATCGCCGTTGCTTTTTTAATTAAAACACAAGCATCAACGTATGTTGATAAAGGCTTAATGCCGCTAATCGGGAAATTTTCAATAGCCCTTAGAGTTTGGATGCCATAATAGACATTAGATGGGATTTGTTTGTCTCCCATCGAGTCGCTTTCGGTGCGATAGGTTGCGGTTGGCTTTTGAGTCATATCGTCTGGTTTGTGAGAATTAGGAATTGGGATTTTTTTTAAGAATGCTGACTGCCACTGCTGTTTTACCGCGTCGGCGGACTCAGTAAAATACAAGTCAATCGATTTTCGATTTTCGATTTTCGATTTTCGATTAAAGAATTGAAGCATTGACCCCACGGATAAACTGGGGGGGCAAGTTTATCGGATACAGGTTTTTTATTTCTCCACGGATGAATCCGGGGGCTTGTATCCTGGATGCTTTCGCTCACGATTGTAAATAATTATCTCACACTCCGAGTTAAATCTCAAATCTCAAATCTTAAATTAAGATTATTTACCTAAAAGTGTGCAAGAATAGTTGTGTAATTCCGAGTTGTTTAGAACGCCTCCTTCTGTACTTGAGCAGATAAATTTGCGTGCTTAAAAATAAATATTAAACCAGAATTTGAATTTTTGTCACAAAAATTCAAATTACAAATCGGGGAAAGTTGTTATATTTGGTAGCACAAACAATTTTGCAGCAGGCGAATTGCCAAAAATTATGCCGCGTTACCAAACCATAGATGATGTTCCTACCCTCCAAGAGGCACTGGAAGGAATAATTGTTGAAGATTTAAAAAAGCTGAATGCACTGTTGTCGGGCGATCGTAAATTAACCCGCAAAGCTGACCTGGTTGCTGGGATTAAACAGCAAATGCAGGGAGAAAAACTTAAGCAAGTTTGGGCGCAATTAGACGATTTGCAAAAAGCGGCCGTAGCGGAAGTTATACATGGGTCAGGTGGTGGCTATGATGCCGATGTATTTGTGGCGAAATACGGACAACAACCAAACTGGGGAACCAGCGATCGCTATGGATACAACCGAGAACCATCCCTACTATGCTTGTTCTTCTACGGCACTGTGATACCCTACGATCTTGAAGAAAAATTGCTGAAGTTTGTGCCAAAACCTCAAGGAATTTCCTTAAATCTGGTTGGTGATGTACTGCCAGATAATTTTATGGTTCGTGTAGAAAAACGTAACTTTCGTACATCTAAAAAAGAGGTATCCGAGTACGAACTTCCTTTGACTATTTGTGAAATGGAACGGGCAGCCCCAAAGGATTTGGAAGCAGTTTTGCGTCTGATTCAGTCGGGCAAAGTTGCCGTTAGTGAAAAAACCGCATTACCTGGTGCTGCAACTCTAAAAGCGATCGCCGCCGTATTGCAAGGGGGTGATTTTTATAACGACGAACAGCGCCAAGCTACCTTGGAAAAGGGCGATCTATTCTACGAGGTTGGTAACATCAAATCCTTTGCTTGGGCCCCGATCGCCCAAGGGAGCAAATTCGCCGAACAATCGGGCAAAAAGCTAGTTTTGACCAAAGCGGGACAGAAAGCTTTGCAAGAATCACCTGCCAAAGGATTACAGACAGCATGGAAGCGCTGGTTAAAAACAAACACTTTTGATGAATTTCGCCGCATTGATGCGATTAAAGGACAAACTGGCAAGGGCGCGCGCGGCATGACAGCGGTGGCGGGGCGGAGAGAGGCGATCGCCTCAAGGCTAGCAGAATGTCCTGTCGGTAAATGGGTTCTGTTTAGCGAATTTAGCAGGTATATGTTGGCAACGGGCAATCGGTTTGAAGTAACGCGCGATCCCGACAATCTCTATATTTCTGAATTTGGGTATGGTAACTTAGGATATTCGGGCAGTCACGATTGGCATATTCTACAAGAAAGATATATGCGCTGCCTGTTGTTTGAATATGTTGCTACCCTCGGAATAATTGATGTTGCCTATGCCGATCCGTCCCTCATACCCAGCGATTTTGACGATCTTTGGGGAACGGACGATTTGAGATTTCTCAGTCGCTACGACGGCTTAATATCTTTTCGCCTGACAGCTTTGGGGGCTTACTGTTTGGGATTGACTCACAATTACACCCCGCCAGCAATTGAGTTCCGTCAAACACTCCGCGTACTGCCCAATTTAGATATTGTTGTAGCAGGAGAAGGCATTGCGGCATCAGATGCGATCGTCCTCGATCTCTATGCTAAAAAAGTTTCCGATGTCGTCTGGCAACTCGATCGACAAAAGCTATTTACCGCCATTGAAGCCGGATACCCGCTAGCAGAATTTAAAGAAGTTTTAGAGACAAGAAGTATCGAACCGCTACCCGAAACTGTACAGCAATTTCTGACGGATGTTACAGAACGAGCGAATAGTTTGCAAGATGTAGGAACTGTCAAGTTAATCGAATGTACAAACGCCCATTTAGCAGTGTTGATTGCCAATGATTCCCGTACCAAAAAATTCTGTCAGCTAGCGGGCGATCGCACTTTAGCAGTTCCATTATTCCAGGAAACTAAGTTTCGCAACGCCCTGCGGCAAATCGGCTACGTCTTACCCCAGCGGGATAAATAGTAATACCATTTCTCTAAAATCGTGCAACACTCTTTGACCCCCCCTAGCCCCCCCGCTGCATTGCGGGGGGAACAAGAATACTGTTGCATTCTTTTTTTAAATTGGTATAAGATTGTGTCCGGTGGTATCGATCGCACTTGCGCCAGGATGCAGCAGTCGGATACAAATTCTGAAATTATTACTCAGATTATCGCCCGACTCCTTCACCGCTACAAGTATCTATAGCAATCCTAAATCATTTGTGAGTTTCTTACTCCCTCCCCTTACCAAGGGGAGGGTTGGGGTGGGGTAAAAAATTTATGACTCCTGCAAGGATTGCTATACAACCAATTAAAATTATCTGCGTTTATCTGCCTTTTATCTGCCTTTTATCTGCGATCGCAACAACCTATGAATTATGTTCCCGAAAATGCTTTGATCGTGCAAAGCGATCGATCGATCTTACTAGAAGTTCACGCCCCCACAGCACAACAGGCGCGAGAAGCGATCGCCCCCTTTGCCGAATTAATCAAAAGTCCCGAACACATCCACACCTATCGCATCACGCCCCTCAGCGTGTGGAATGCGCGGGCGGCGGGAATGCCAGTTGAAGACGCGATCGCAGCTTTGCGAAAATATGCCAAGTATGCCATTCCTGAGTCCGTAGCGCAGGAAATTGAACTGTTGGGGACGCGATATGGATTAACTGTAATTGAAAGAATCGATGCGGCTAGCCCGGATTTACAACTGCGAATTGCCGATTTGCCCCTAGCGGAATTGCTGGTACGGGACGATCGCGTTAAACCAATGTTGGGCAAGCGCATCTCGGATCTTTGCTTTCAAGTCGATGCCGGGAATCGCGGCGTACTCAAGCAAGCTTTACTAGCGGTGGGCTATCCGGCAGAAGATTTGGCTGGATATGTCGAGGGTGCCGAATTAGGGATTTCTTTGCGCGATCGTACTTTAGCGGACTTGCCCTTTAATTTGCGTGCTTATCAACAAGAAGCAGCAGAGGCATTCTATCAGGACGGGGAGGTAAAAGGTGGAAGTGGGACGATCGTCCTACCGTGCGGGGCTGGTAAAACCATAGTCGGGATGTTAGCCATGAGTTTGGTAAAGCAAAAGACACTCATCCTCACCAGCAGTTTGACTTCAGTGCACCAGTGGCGCAGGGAAATATTAGACAAAACGAGTTTAACTGAGGATGCGATCGCTGAGTACAGCAGTGTCTCCAAACAGACGGCTGCTGTCACCCTATCGACTTACCAAATGCTAAGTTATCGATCGAATAAAGATGATGAATTCCCGCATTTCGAGTTGTTTAACGCCCAATCGTGGGGACTGATTATTTATGATGAAGTCCATCTATTACCTGCACCGATATTTCGGATCACCGCTGAATTGCAAGCACGACGCAGGTTAGGTTTAACTGCGACATTGATTCGCGAAGACGGGAAAGAAGGCGATGTTTTCACATTGATTGGGCCCAAGCGCTATGACGTACCTTGGCGCGAATTGGAAGGACAGGGATTTATTGCGACTGCGAATTGTACGGAAATCCGTGTCGCCCAAAATGAGGCGGAAAAAATGGAATATGCCCTAGCGCCCCGCCGCAGCCAGTTTCGGATTGCTGCGGAAAATCCGGGTAAGTTGGATGTGGTACAAAGTTTGTTGCAAAAGGAGGCGGGACACCGTATTTTAATTATTGGTGAGTATCTCGAACAGTTGGATGCGATCGCCAAAATTACCGAATTGCCTCTGATTACGGGGAAGACAAAACAGGCAGATCGCGATCGGTTATACGAAGCATTCCGTCACAAAGAAATTCCCGGATTAATTCTATCTCGCGTGGGCAATTTTGCCGTCGATTTACCCGATGCCGATGTGTTGATTCAGGTATCAGGAAAGTATGGTTCTCGCCAAGAAGAAGCGCAGCGCCTCGGACGAATTCTCCGCCCGAAATCCGACGGACATACTGCAAGTTTTTATACATTAGTATCGCTACAAACTTGCGAGGAGGATTTTGCCCGACACCGCCAACTGTTTCTGACTGAACAGGGCTACAACTATCGCATAGAAGTTCAAGGCGATGGTTAGTTAGCCTTGCATAATAGACTTCTGACAAATCAACAGTCGGCGCGCATTGGAAGTGAAACTGGCAGTTTGCAAAAAGCTAAAATTGATGAGCAAGGGCGATCGCCCGGAGAGGGAGCAAGTCAGCTATAATTTTATAAGTAAATTAATTTTACTGTTAGTGTAAAACTCCCATGAACCAACCAGCACAAACTTTTACATACCCAGTGATTTTTTTGAGACTCGGAAATCTCGAAAAAACTTTATTAGAAAATTTGCAACTGCTTCCCACAGAAAAGCGACAGGAAGTTCTGGATTTTGTGCAATTTCTTGTACATCAAGCACAAGTAAAACAGTCACCAAATGAAAGTTCTGAGTCCAATATTTTGCAAACAGAGCCATCGCATCCCAAGCGCTCGTTTATTGAGTTTTTGAGTTGCGTATTAGAATCCCCTCCAATACTAAAACCGTTTGTAGAGATAACAACCCAAGAAGATTTAACCGCTGCCCAATTAACAGAGTTTTTTGTAGTCAACAGCGAAGACTTTTTAATTAATTCAACCATTACTCGCAGTCACGAAGCTTTTTTGAACAGCTACGCACCCGAAGACGAAGGACTTTATGACGACTATTAATCCTGGTGATTTTTGGGTGGCAAATATTCCTTTTACAAACGGCGCAGACTATAAAAAACGCCCCATACTTTTACTTTGGTTGGATGGGGATGATGTGGTAGCAGCCGCCGTCACCTCTGCAAAACCCCGCAGCCAAACTGATGTATTTCTTAATGATTGGTCTGTCAGCGGTTTGCGCGTTTCTTCAACAGTGCGTTTGTCTAGATTAGATTGTTTGGAAAAGTCTTTGTTGCTAGCGAAAATCGGGCCAATTTCTCAAGCAGATGCAGCAGCAGTGAAACAAGTCTGGGAGTTGTACGTTAAGCCTCAATTCTAACATATATAAGGTTCTTCGTAAGTCCCGATCAGTAAACAGGTTGGGTTGATAAACCAGGTGGCTACGTCAGTCCAAAAAATGCGATCGCGCACTTTACTCAAAATTTCCATCTTCTAAAGCGCCATCCGACAAATTATATTCATCCTCAAAAACTTCCGACCAAGCAAGTGAGGTTAATTGACATTTTTTACCCATTTCATCCTGGGCATCTTTCAGCGCAACTTTAAAACATTTCTCCCAGAGAGACTCAATAAAATCACGATTTAAAATCGGCATTTCTTCTTGACTTTCTTCAAGCTCTCGCCGCGCCGAACGAATACTAATAGCCCAGCTAGCTGTTCGTTTTTCAGGTTGATTTTTCCATTTAATAACATGAAGCATTAAACGAATTAACTGGCTTTTTAATGCTCGTTTTTCGGTTCTTCCCATTGCTTCAATTAAGGATTCTAAACCTGCCGTTGCTTCCATAGATTTTCCTTCTTTGAGAAGTGTCTGGACTGTGACAGCCGTTTGATAATGAGAACACACTGCTAACCAGTCCCAATCTTGTTTAGTCAGCATTGCCCTATCCTTGAAATTGCTTATATTCCTAAATTTATCATAAATCAATAGTTATGGCAATCGGCGGTTGAATCCAGATTTCGTATCGATCTAAACTTTAATTTTCTTCATCGTTATCAGATAAAGTATATTCCTCCTCAAAAACTTCTGACCAAGAAAGGGAAGTCAATTGACATTCAACTTTCCTCATTTCGGTGTTAGCCTCTTTCACGGCTGCTTGAAAACATTTATCCCAAATAGATGCAATAAATTCACGATTTAAACTAGGAACTTCTTCCTGAATATCTTCTATTTCTCGGCGTGCGGATAGAATGCTAATAGCCCAGCTAGTAGTTTGTTTTTGAGGTTGAGATTTCCATTTAATAATATGAAGCATTAAACGAATTAACTGGCTTTTTAATGCTCGTTTTTCGGTTCTTCCCATTGCTTCAATTAAAGATTCTAAACCTGCCGTTGCTTCCATAGATTTTCCTTCTTTGAGAAGTGTCTGGACTGTGACAGCCGTTTGATAATGAGAACACACTGCTAACCAGTCCCAATCTTGTTTAGTCAGCATTGCCCTATCCTTGAAATTGCTTATATTCCTAAATTTATCATAGCGATCGCCCCTCAACTGGGTCCTCCCATCCCCCAACAGCCCAACAATACTTAATAAAAACTTTATAAAACTTACCATTTCCGCATAGATTAGAGTTATCCTAGAAAATCCAGCAATCCTGCAAAGCGTCAACCTTCTCGTCACTTATCCAGTGGTTCGATGACTCAAACCCAAAGCACTAAAACCGCCACCGCACCAGCAATTTATTCCTTGACAATTGCTCCCGCCTGTGTATTGCGAGGTCGATCGGCGATCGCACAAGCCGGAGATGCGATCGCCCGTTTCGGAAAGCGGCCGCTAATCGTCGGCGGCAGCAACTCCCTCGCCGCCGCCCAACCCTACCTGCAACCAGTCCTCGAACAGCAGCAGTTAAAATCCGCCGAAACAGCATACGGCAAGGATTGCAGCGAAACCAGCCTCGAAACCCTCCGCGAAGCAGCCAAAACCCATCAAGCCGACTTCATCATCGGAGTTGGCGGCGGCAAAGCCTTAGACGCAGCCAAACTCGTCGCCCATCAGTGCAAAATCCCGATCGTCACCATACCCACATCAGCAGCCACCTGTGCCGCTTGGACAGCCCTTTCTAACATTTATTCAGAACAAGGTGCATTCCAATACGATGTCACATTAGCCAGATGTCCAGACTTATTAATACTCGATTACGGTTTGATTCAAACCGCACCGCAGCGGACATTAGTAGCAGGAATTGGAGATGCGATCGCCAAATGGTACGAAGCATCAGTCAGCAGCGGACACTCTGAACAAACCCTGATAATTTCCGCCGTTCAACAAGCTAGAATACTGCGCGATATTTTATTCCAAAAATCAGCCGCCGCCCTCAAAGAACCCGGTAGCGAAACCTGGCAAGAAGTCACAGATGCGGCCGTATTGCTAGCAGGAGTAATCGGTGGAATCGGTGGTGCTCAATGTCGCACCGTCGCCGCCCACGCCGTCCACAACGGCCTAACTCATCTATTAGCAAGTCACGGCACATTGCACGGCGAAAAAGTCGCCTACGGCATTTTAGTACAACTGCGACTAGAAGAAATGCTGCAAAACAATCAACTCGCCGCTAGCGCCAGACAGCAACTGCTAAAATTCTACGCCGAGATTGGATTGCCCCAAACTTTAGACAACCTCGGACTCGGAGACATTACCATCACAGAATTGCAGCGCGCCGCCGACATAGCCTGCAATCCCAATTCCGACATCCACCGACTGCCTTTTAAAGTTGTTCCCCAACAATTAATGGCAGCGATGGTTTCTACCACCGCACCTGTGGGAGAATTAAAGATTAAGAATTAAAACAGTTTGTAGTAAGGACTAAAGTCCTGAAAAGGCTGTGCTAGCAAGGACGAAAGTCCTTACTACAAACCACGAAAACTGACAACTGACAAAAAATAAATGACCTTGGATTGGATTACCCCTGCTGACAGGTTGCAAAAACTACCGCCCTACGTATTTGCCCGTCTCGACGAACTCAAAGCCCGCGCCCGCGAACAAGGACTCGATTTAATAGACTTAGGAATGGGAAACCCCGACGGGGCGACTCCTCAACCAGTAGTAGAAGCGGCTGTCGCAGCCATCCAAAATTCTGCAAATCACGGCTATCCACCCTTTGAAGGAACTGCCAGTTTCCGCCGTACAATTACTAAATGGTACAGCCGCCGCTACAACGTTGAACTCGATCCAGAAAGCGAAGCATTGCCTTTGTTGGGTTCTAAAGAAGGTTTAGCACATTTTGCGATCGCCTATATCAATCCAGGGGACGTAATATTAGTACCAAGTCCTGCTTATCCCGTATTATTTCGCGGCCCAATCATCGCCGGTGCAAAAGTTCACAACATCATCCTCAAACCAGAAAACGACTGGGTAATTGACTTAGCCGACATTCCCGACAGCGTAGCCGAACAAGCCAAAATACTCTATTTCAATTATCCCAGTAATCCGACTGGAGCAACTGCACCCCGCGAATTTTACAAAGATATTGTTGCTTTCGCACACAAACATCAAATCTTGCTGGTTCACGACTTGTGTTATGCGGAATTAGCCTTTGACGGCTATCAACCGACAAGTTTATTAGAAATTCCCGGCGGTAAAGAAATCGGGGTGGAATTTCACACCATGTCCAAAACCTACAATATGGCCGGCTGGCGCGTCGGTTTTGTAGTAGGAAATAGCAAAATTATTCAAGGTTTGCGGACATTAAAAACTAACCTAGATTACGGTATATTTTCCGCTTTGCAAACAGCAGCAGAAACAGCACTGCAATTGCCGGATAGTTACTTGCACGAAGTGCAGAATCGTTACAGGACTCGCCGGGATTTCATGGTGGAAGGATTGGCAGAATTAGGGTGGAATATTCCTAAACCTCTGGCTGCAATGTATCTTTGGGTTCCCTGCACTCCGGGCATGAGTTCGACTGATTTTGCCCTCAATGTTTTGCAGCAAACGGGTGTTGTGGTGACTCCTGGCAATGCTTTTGGGCCGGGCGGCGAAGGATATGTGAGAATTAGTTTAATTGCAGATTGCGATCGACTGGGAGAAGCATTGCGGCGTTTGAAACAAGCAAACATTCGCTATCAATAGTCATTGGTTATTGGTTATTGGCGATCGGCCGCTCACTCTGCATCAACTCATTATTATGTTGAGGGTGACACCCATTATCCCCTAAACATAATAATGAGATTAACAAGCTCAGGCGCATATAAATTGTACAGTCAAGTTTGATGAAATTAGGGTGGGGTGTCCCGCCCGCCCGAAAAATATAACGCAAGGTGCGGGACAGCCTAGTGTGTAGGATGCCCCAGAGCAGAATAAACCTGTTAAAATCGAAATAATCAATCTCCGACGCACTCTACAAGTTGATTTAAGAGTCACTCTTTATTTTGTGGCCAGGTTTAAAACATCCGTGGATGTACGATGTCCGACGCCGTGCCTCCTTAGTTATACTTAACAAAGATCATTAAGAAAGCATTTTTGCTATGTCCCTAATTGAATCTAAGTTAAACAACACCCGCAACCTTTTACAAGAATTAGGCAACTCAGTCTCTACCTTAGTCAAATCGTCCCCGGATGTTTTTGCTGATTCGGCGATTCAATCTTGCCTACAGGATTTTTTAACTGTTTATCAAGAAGCCGTCCAACGCCTAGAAAATCCTAGTTTTCGGATTGCTACTCTGGGCACAACTTCCTCTGGAAAGTCAACGATTGTTAACGCGCTGATTGGTCGAAAAATCGCACCGATTGAAGCCGGAGAAATGAGTGGGGGTGTATTAACCATCAAACATTCTCAAGAACCGAGATTAATGATTGCAGAAACGGAAGATGCTGCTTGGGATGTTGGTGAATGGACGGGATTAAGCGATGAGGATGTATACCAGCGGATTCGCGAGGTGATGCACTCCTATCACGCGGCGCGGAAAAAGCGTGAGTATGTTGCGCCACAAATAACCGCTCATCTTCCTCTTTTACCTGCTTGTGATGCTTCTTTGCTAGATTTACCCAACGGAATCGGAGTTGAATTGATTGATTTACCGGGATTGAAATCTGTTCAAGACCGGGCTAACTTAGCCACTATCCAAAAGCAAGTTAATAAAGCTTTTAGTTTAGTGGCTTTGGACTATATGCAGGTAGATGATGAGCACAGAAAACGCTTATTAGAAGAATTAAAGAAAGTTGTCGAATATCTACAAGGTCGCACAGATTCGATGATTTTTATCTTAAATCGGGTCGATAACCTAGGAGCAGATGATTTACCCCTATCAGAGCGGATTGATAAGTTAAGAGAAGAAATTAAAGAGGTCTTATCGCTTCCCGAACTTCCTGATGTTCTGCCTTTTAATGCTCGTCTTTTATATTATGCTCAGTGTGCTTGGGGTTCAGGAGCTTTTAACCAACCGTCAGTGATGAGTCAGGAGATACGGTTAAAACTCCTTAAAGCTATGTTTCAAGACTGTGCAGGAGTTATTAAATTAAATACTAAGGAGAACCGCGATTTAAAGAATTGGTTTCGCGATATTGAAGATCGGGTAGAAGACAATGAGGCTATTGATGATGAAACCATGCGGCAAATTCTCCACTATTCTTTTGAATGGAGTGGAGGTAGAGAACTTTGGGATCGTTTCCGTGTGCGGGTTCAAGAATCATTTGCTGAATTGGTAATACTTCCTGCTTTGTTGGAAGTATTCGATAATTACGATGCTTTGGCCAAATCTCTCGATATTCTGATTCAAACCAGAAAAATTTACAATCAAGAGCAGGTTGAACAAGAAAAATATAAAATTGCTAAAACCCGTCAAGATTTACATAAAAATTTTAAGAAAATTAGCCAACAATTTAAGGGCGAAATTAAGGAAATAATAAATCTCTTGAAAAGCAATGATCCTAATGATCAGATTAAGAGTAAACAAGCGGCTGAAAAAAAAGTTTTTAATGGTTTTTCTCTGATGCAGAATGCTGTCGCTGAGGTAGAAGGAGACTTAACCAAGGTTCTAATTGTTCCAGTTCGTGATGCTTTTAAAAATAATCAAGGAGCTTTTGAGCTAAGAGATAAACTACGGGAAGTTATATTCCCTTCATTGGCTGATGATATTTCTCAAGCCTATGATAATGTTAGTCGTAGACTCAGTACATTTTCTTCTGAGTCAGACAACTTAGTTAAGCGTGTACGGGCTGATGATGATAACGGAAAAAAAGAACTTGAACATGATGAACGCTATGTTCGCCTGCTATATCACAGGATGAGAGAAGCTATATCCGTAAGAGCGGAGTTTTTCTTGCAAGGAAAAGCCCAGCAATTTGAACAAGCATTAGAATCATTAGTGAATGAGCAAGTTAAGAGATTAAAAGTTTGTTTGTCAGATAAAACTTTTTCTTCGATTAATCTTGAACAAGCAGCCATCAGTAATTTACGCAAAAAGTTAGCTCAAAACTTGCCAACTTTACCTGAGAAGTTTTTTGAACTTTCCGCTCCTATCAAACAAAATCGCTCCACAAAAAGAGAAGTAGTTGGCAAAAAAACAGAGTATGAAACTCGCACAAAAACAGAATATCAAGACTATACAGAATCTTATCAAGATGGTTCTTGTTTCTCTAGCACAAAAACGAGAACAAAAACACGACCTGTAACCCGTAATTACCAAGAAGCGGTAACTCGGAATATTTACGAAGATATCGAGTATGTTGAACTTTTCCTTCCTTCTCCCGACTTAATGGCAAAACAATGGTTAAGTGGAATTGAAAAAGGGAAAGGGAGTTTGTGGGAGATTTTACGTGAGTGGATTATCAAACGGTTAGATGATGTTAGCAGTATCTTTGAAGAATCAGTTGATGAGATTACCAATCTAGCTGAACGTGCTTTACAACAACAATTAACTATCCTTGAGGAAAATTTTGAGCAGCAAAAACAGTTCTGGCTTGATTTTGAAGTTCAAAAAGATCATGCAACAGCGGTTTGTCAAACTTTAGAAGAAGATTGTCGTCAATCTTAAGTCTGCTGTTGTATAATTTGAGGGAGCATCTTGCTCCCTCTTTAAACAATCTATTCTTTAAGGATTAACAATTATGTTTTCTCAAAAGTTAAACGAAGTAAGAGAACGAATAAGACATGAATTAACAGGTAGTAATCCTCTGGATTTTTATTTGTATCACTCTACTAGAATTTGGTGCCAAGAGCTTGATATAAATAAAGATATTTCTGCCTATATTCTGAGAGGTTATGATCGTCAGCCTGAAATAAAAGACTTAACCAATTATATTTATCAAGAAGGCCAAATAGAAAAGCCAAATTGGGCTATACTAACTCGATCTGGATTCTATCAATATATAAACGCGCTTTTTAATCGAATGAACATTAGGAGGGAAAACATGGAATTTATTGTGCTTATTGCTTTCGCTATTACCGCAATTGGTTACTGGATATATATACTCAATCAACAAAAACAACAAACAACTCGTGGAGAAGAACCCAGACAAGATAATCCTAATCCTCTGGCTCCTACTGTTTCTACAGTTCAAACGCCTTCAATTCCAACTCCTTCAATTCCAAAAGTTACTAATCAGTTTTTAATTTTAGTAGTGTCTCATTCACAAGCCGATTTTCTTAAATCACTGGTGGCCAAAAGCCGCATTAATTCTAATGATGGGGAATCTCTTTATGAAATCACGAAATATTTATGGCTAGGCTCTGAAACTGAATACTCTAAAATAAAAAGTAATATCAGCGAGTATTTAGTCGCTAAAGGAGAAGAATCAGAATATGATATTTATCTAGTCTATATAAAACTAGATCAAGCTGATGAAGGATTCACTTCAAATGTGGATCAACTGGATAGATATGATGCTTTCCGTAAATTAGCTGATTTATCAGTTAATCTTACAATCTCCGATAGATTGCAAATGGAAGCCTATGGAAACATTGAAGTTTACAATCGTTAAACAGGAGAAAGTAAAATGCTGATTGATACCACTCTGTTAGTTAACAATCCCGAAATTATCAAGGGTTTACTCGATGGCTCAATGCAACGCTACGGAAGCGTTATTAGATGGGCTGCGGGTACTGCAAATGGTGGTCAAATTGTCCGCCATTTAGCCGAAACTCCCGGACTGACTAGCAAACTGATGACTGTTCCATTTTCTCCCATTTTGGGAGGAGTTGATGTTATTGGTCATGGGCTTAGCTATCATAAATTAATGGGTATTGAAAAAACCCTATCCTCAGTGATGGGGTTAACTCAAATTACTGCCGGCGCAAGTGTTTTAAACCTTGGTGTTAGTATTGCTGGCTTTGCCTATATGGGCTATAAATTGCACCAAATACAAGAAAATTTAGGCTACATTCAACAGTCAATGCAAGAAGGATTTAACCGAGTTGAAGCGGGCTTAAATCGGATTGAAAATAACTTAATAGCAGGTTTTAATCATATTGATAATCGCTTAAATCGTGTTGACGATGGCTTAAATATTATCTCTGGACAATTGGCATATCTGTATTTATTAGTAGAAGACAGCCGCCAAAAGCAAAAAAGCCTTGCTAAAGCTATTTCCCATCTTCATCAAGCCATGCTAATTAAAGAAATTGCAGCTTTAAAAGCTGAACTTTACGATCGCTCTCTTTTTCCTGATGAATCACCGAGATCAGCCATTAAAACAGCTTCCCGTGTGGGATTATTTTTCAGTAATCAAGCAATGCAAGCTACCCCAGAATTAGATGCTGAAATTATGCTTAATGCTGATGTTTCTATTCAAGGTTGGGCTGTAGCCATAGCAACAGCAGCCAATCTTCTCTTAGAAATAGGGAAACATCAAGAAGCTAAAGAATTACTGGCGTTACAAATCCCCCAATTTAAACAAGTCGCGGAAAGATGGGGTAAGGCACTAATCAATGATGAAAACACTTATCTATCTACTGCTTATCGCTTTACTAATTCTCGGTTTAAAAACCATATTGCCTCAGAACGAGTAGAACGAATTACGGAAATATCACCAAGCGATCGCACTTTATCTCCTGACCAAATCCGAGGCAAAAAAAATTATGTTGATGTAGAGTTTGAAATGTCCTATAGTTCTGCTAAATTTGATCAAACATGGACACATCGCCAAATTGCTGTAGCTGAATATTTGGATGGGTTGAGTGAACTTTCAGCAAGATTAGAGGGTTTAGAATCGTTTGCAAATCTGTGCGAAAGTAAAGGTGTTAAAAGCAGCCGTGAAATTCTGCCTGGGCCAGACAGTGAACCGGGCATATACATACTACCCAGCACATAGGGTAGGGTGCGTCAGAAGCCCAAACCCTTATTCTATCAATCTATAACTTGCTCTGACGCACCCTACAAATGACTGATAACTATAACGTTTGAATTTGCTCTATCACCCAATCAAAAGTTTCCATAACTTGCTTGAGGGCAGATTCGTCTTGCAAAGTAAACAAAGCCAGACTCGGCGACCTTCTCTCGCCCGGTTCTATAGGCAGCGACAGACCGATCGAACTCAGTTTACTTCTCAATTCTAGCCAATTTTGTTCCGCATTAAACGGCGGCTGGGAACCATAATTGTCAGCCGAAATCTCCATTCTGGCAGCAATATCTACAGTGAATAACTGATAGGGTTTTCTTCCCCTTTGAGGCAATTGAGCCGTGAAACCGCCGTAGGCGTCCCCCGTTCCCCAGTGGATTTGAACTTCGGGTTCTTGACTTTTTGCCCATCGGTAAATAGCTTTTGCCATTTGCGCCTCGTCCGCGCCTCGTCTAGCTTTGATTTCGGCAAAAAATGAAGATTCATCCCAGCGCCTTCTTTCGCGCGTTGCGCTGGATTTTTTCTGCTGTGCTTCCGCTGTCTGACCGATCACTCTGGGAACCAGCGTTTTCAAACCGTCTTCACTTACATACTGCTTAATTTCCAGGGCCAAAACTTCAACGGGGTCCATTTGTTCGTTGAGAAATTCCACAACTCGGCGCATTTCAGCGGAAATCTCGTCAGCTACAAACACTAAGCGAACTTTACCCGCTTGCAAATTAGTTTTAACCTTCTGCCAAAATAGGTCTTCATTAGCATCCGCACCGAGAAACTCTTCAAAAATCTGTTCAGGATCGC
>NZ_JAUBOQ010000054.1:0-43350 GCF_036700325.1 Microcoleus sp. Z1_B2 | reverse complement strand
AATCAGTTACACTAACCAGAGGGTTAGGCTAATCGTCCTTGGATATTCTTTATCCATTTGGATTAAACGAGTCGCACTCCACGCAATTGTACTGTACCCCTGTCCAATAATTACGCCTTTGTGATATTCATGGGTTCTGTCTTGTAATGTTTTGGCATGACTGTCTGCCCCATGCAGTATGATCGATTGCCACTAAAACGTGTTCCGTTGAGGATGCTTCCTTCTGTAATTGCTCCAGATACAGCAGCATCAGTTTTTTCCGGTCTGGTCTACAGTCTTGCAATGCCTCGTAGACGCTCTTGCATTGACGATGGAATAATGGATTGAGCGAAAATTCCGCCAAACAGGCTGCATTCCGGGTCGTCATCACTGCATCCATCAGCTCGAATGTCGCATAGGAGAGCTTTTACTAATAACTCGTATGCTGCTTGACGGAATTCCTTTAATCGTTCACTGTTCATTTAGGGAGTGGATAGGTTTTCTTTTTCACCCTTATTCTCTCCCGGCGCGGTGGCTTTAGTTCTTCTCAAAGCCACCGTTCTCATCTTTATTTAGTCTAAAGTACAGCAAGTAATGATGGGACATCAAAACAGGGTAGTTCAACTTGCAAATACTTATCTCCACACAGATTTTCTGGGTTACCACCTCTATACAGAATCCGAGCTTGAGCCTGCGCCCACGTTACCACTTCTGAACGTTCTGTGTCATTGAGTCTAGAGGCAATTGTTTGCAAAGCTTTTAGCGTCAGCGCTTGATCGATGACCCCAGATAGCATCGTTGCTTCAAAACAATGTTCCATATATTCGTAGGGGATCTGCTCGTAGTCCGGGGGCGGGGCGACGCGCATCAAATGCTGGTCGATCTCCTTTCTGCGATCGAGATTTACCAGGGAAGCAATAAGAGGCAATATTGGTACTAAGACGGCGGGTGGGGGAACTTTTCGATGATATCGACGGGAATTTGGCGAAAGATAGGCACCCCTAAGAGTTTTTTCCCACTCTCTCATCGCTCTGTCGGCTTCAGGACAGCATTCGTGAAACCTGACCCATTTCTCTAAATCAATTGCCACATTCCGTCCCATCTGCTGTGCTAGCAGCGACAACGCCTTCGTGACTACCTGCCGTATCAGTTCGGCTCGCTCCCCGTCTGGACTTCCTGTCCAATCTCTCAGGCGATAGCGAGTCTGATGCTCAATAAAAGCCTGGGTATAAATGGACTCCCAGATGGACGGTTGCTCTAAAAGAGCATTTGGCAATCCTAGCAGCGGTAGAAAAGGAGCTGCCCAAGGTAGAGTTGGTAAAGACAAAGCTTTCAAGTAATTTCTGCTTTCCCAATCTCCCCAAGATAATTTAATTTCCAAACAGTGTTCTTTTGTCATATTCCTCAATTTTTACATCGTACTCGTTCTTGAATTCATCCGGGTGCATCTCACTTTTGCGAATGTGTCAAAAAAGAGTTAAAATGAAAAAGCTAGTAAAATCGTCAAATAAAGATGAGGTAAATAAAATGACACCCTCAGACCAACAACAGCTAAAAGCCCAATTAAAAGCGGTAGCAAAAATTCTTTACAGAAATACAGAGCCAACTGAGTTAAAAACTTTTGAAAGTATAGAAAAAGCAGTCCGTCAGAAAATGTTATCAGAGGTTGGTCCAGAAATAGGTAGCTTTTTTTTTCAGCAGTATCAGGAATTCAAACAGGAAAACCCCGAAAAATAAAATCAATAATCAGCTCGCTCGACATTACAGATAATCAGGCAAAATATTTTGGCTTAAAAGCTTACAGTCAATTTAGTCCAGTCATGGAAAATTGCTGTCTTTTAATCAGTGCTAACGAATCTTATCAAATGGCAAAAAAAGATTTGGAAAAATTTACTGGGATCAAAATTTCTCACAGTACATTACAAAGATTAGTCAAAAGACAAGAATTTGAATTGCCTACATCTCAACAAGGAGTCAAAGAAATTACATTGGATGGCGGTAAAGTCAGACTACGCAACGCAACCAAGGGCGAGAGCTGTTACTGGAAAGACTATAAAGCCGTGTGTTTAGATAATATTTATGCGGGAGCGTTTTTTCAAAATAATCAAGATTTAATTGATTGGACTAATAGCCAAAAATTACTACATCCTATGTATTGCCTCGGAGATGGCCATGCCGGAATTTGGAACATATTTAAAGAAATTGGAGACAATGAACAAAGACAAGAAATCTTAGATTGGTATCATCTGAAAGAAAATCTCTACAAGGTAGGGGGTTCAATAAAACGATTAAAATTAGCAGAAAATATGTTGTGGCAAGGCAAACTTGATGAAGTTATAAATTTATTTAAAGACTTTAAAGGTCAAGCATTTAAAACGTTTTGCAATTATTTAGAGACCCATCGCTGCCGAATAGTGAATTACCAATACTACAAAGAAGAATCCATAAGTTCGATTGGTTCGGGAACAGTTGAATCAACAATAAAACGCATTGGATTAAGGGTGAAAATATCGGGAGCGCAATGGAATATTGAGAACGTTTCCTCTATGCTTGCTCTTCGCTGTGCTTATCTCAACGGTCAACTTTCAATTTGATGTATGTGCCAAAGTGAGATGCACCCTTTTGATGAACCGTATATACACCTCGTTTCACCGCCGTCTCAACATTCAGTCCAGCTACAGACCAATCAGCGAGAATGAACTCGCCGGATAGCAGAGATGTCGTTTTGCTAGTTAATGGAACTATCAGGATATCTTCAGAGGTGTGCGGTGCGCTAACTACAACGGCAGGTCTTACTTTAGAGCTGGATAAGTCGGAGAAAGGGTATCGTACTAGAATAATGTCATTTTTGGAGTAGCTGGGCATAAATATCATCCTCGGTATTATCCCAAATTGCATCTAGCGATACTCGGCTTGTCTGAAGCCAGAATTCAGACTCATCATCAGGTAGGAATGTTACCAGAATCCTTGCACCTTCAGGAATTTCTGTTTGTTCCAACAATTCAATTTTGCCTTGGCGAACGATCGCCCAAAGTGTCTTTAGCATAATAGGGTGACTCCTGAATCGTTAGGGTCGTATCTCAGTATATCCGATTCGTTGACAACTTGCGGAATAATTACTAACATTTCGCTAGCGCTGTTGTTTTCAATCCTAAAACAGAGGAAATAGTATAATGGATAGCTTAAATAATTATCGCAAACTTGTTAAGCAGCTCCTTACTGAATACGCTGAGATTCCCGTTTTTGACATTGGGATACAAAATGAAATATTTTTTGATTTGGAAAATGACCGTTATATGTTAATAAATATAGGTTGGTTTAATTAGCAGCGCATTCACCATTGCGTGATTCATATTGATATTATTGACGGTCAGGTGTGGATTCAAGCAAAGAATACCGATCGCCTGATTGCTGAGGAGTTAGTTGCAGCGGGAATTCCGGCCAAATCAATAGTTTTGGGGCTTCAACCGCCTGATGTTAGACCTCATACTGCTTATGGAGTTCCTTGTAGTGAGCAGCAGCGAGAATGTTTGAAAGTATGATGGAGTGGAAGGGATTTGAATTGGAGGGCGATTCCCTACGGGATAGCTTCGCTTCACGGACTTCAAAAACCTTTAAAGCAGGCGATCGGAGAAGGTTGTAGAAAGGTGAGGGTGATGAGGTGCGATCGCTTTTAGGAGTGAAAGGGCGATCGTCACTGAATCCCATGTTCTATACAAGTGTGTAAACAAGTTTATGTGACTGGGATTTTGACTACAGAGCAATACCGCAACTTGAAAGCCTATTCAAGATGTCTAGTAGGGCACTGTCGTTCACCGGTTCATTTTTCCATGACCCACCACGTCCTTCCCGCCAGTAATTACCTGTGGGAAGATGTCCATAGGGAGCCTGGATTGCAAAAGTAAGATCGTTATATTTTTTTGTATATTGACCCACGTTGTCAGGATCGTACCATCCTATGCGACTATAGCAGACTTTTCTTAATTCAATTTCCTCATTTATCTCGTCAAGAAAATATCTTTTTCTTCCACGTTTCTTACCAGAAATCATGGATAGTACATCCTCTCCTTGTTCTGATACAATTCGTTTTTGTACACTAAACCCAAAGCGACCATTGCTATATTTAAGCCAAAGTCGATCAATAATATAAAGATCGGCACAAGGGAAGTAGTCTGCCATTCCGCCAACCAGACGGCTATAATCCGGCACTAGACGACACCCCCACTCTCCCGCTTGGATTGTTCTCTCTACTGCTAGACTTCCTACGCTCAGCATCACCTTACCTGTTTCTTCATCAGCTTCTCTCCATTTGCCTTCTGCTAGTAGGTCACGAAGGCGTGTGTAGCTATAGCTAGTAGAGATGCTGCTCTCAAGTGATACTTCAAGATTTGAATAATCAACTTGAAGACTTGAATAATCAACTTGATTGGCTTTAGTCCTACTTGATGCCTTGCTAGATTGATTGCTGCTTGATGCCTGTGACATCACGAAGTACACAACTACAGCCAACACAATTAAAATTAAAATCCACATTGATAGTTTCCTTAATTAGGTAATCAGGGGAACTTAAACTAAATCCCCTGATGGTTGTGTCTACTTGTAAAAATCAATCAAAATTGATTTATCCGCCATAATTACCGCTACCATAGCCTGTTTCTTTGGCTATCTCTAGCATGGTCGATTGATTTGATTTTACTTTTTTTAATTCTCTTTCTACTTTCTCTCTTTCTTCCTGGTCTGCTATTCCGATTTGCTCTTCAAATTGAGCGATTATTGTCGAGTTAGGAATATCAGAAACCTGTGATGGCGATAAGATTCCTTGAGCCAAAGCCAAAGCAGCCAGAATATTCCGAATTGCCTCGACAAGGTTGTATGGTAAACTCACTTTTGTCAACTCCTCTATTAGGGTAATTTGTAAACATAAACGCGAGCCATCTGCTGGCATTTGAGTATTTTAAGGAGTCAAGTTCAGCTTTGTCAGTGATAAAAAGTGATAAAAAGTGACAAAAAGTAAGGACTTTCGCCAAATTGCCCTAAAATCTCCTCTCAGGTAGATGCCCCTAGAGTTAAACTCTTCTAAATAACCCCTCTCACAACCCAACTTCCTTGGCCTACGACAACACCTGCAAATATCTAGCAGAAAAATTCCCCGCCGCCTTCGTAAGCTGGCTGCTGCCAATTGACGAGCCCACCAGCGTTCAGGTACTCAAAACCGAACTAATTCAAGAACCCATCCGAGCCGATTCTCTCGTTTTCCTGCAAACGGATAACCAAATCCTGCATCTGGAATTTGAAACCAGACCCTACTCCGACCCGCTGATCGCCTTCAGGATGCTAGACTACTACGTCAGGCTCAAACGGCAATACTCCTGTTCCATCAATCAAGTAGTAATTTTTTTGCAGCAAACAGCCTCAGAACAAGTTTTTGTATCGGAGTACACAGACGCGAACACCCGACACGGATATAGAGTTATTCGCCTCTGGGAACAAGACCCCGCTTTACTGCTGTCCGTCCCCGGCTTGCTCCCACTGGCGACACTATCTCAAACCAACTCCCCGCGAACTTTGTTAGAGCAAATAGCTACTCGGATTGCTATAATCGAAGAACCTACCCAACAAGCGGATTTACTCGCTTGCACCCAAGTGCTCGCAGGTTTGAGATTTGAAAAAAACTTAATCAGACAACTATTTAGGAAGGAAACTATGCGCGGTTCTGTGATTTACCAAGAAATTCGCGAAGATGGCCTCCTTGAAGGAAGACAACTAGGCCTCCTTGAAGGAAGGAAAGATGAGGCGCTGTCGTTCCTCACTCGTCAGTTGACTCGACGCATCGGTGCGATCGCACCTGAAACCCGCGAGCAAATTCAGACTTTATCCGTAGAAGAATTAGAGGATTTAGGAGAGGCGCTGCTGGATTTTTCAGAAGCTTCAGATTTAACCAATTGGTTGAATGAACATCAGCCTTAATTGTTAAGATATAGCCTCTTATATTAATTTAATGGGTCGTTGCACATATCTCGATCCCCCTAAATCCCCCTTAAGAAGGGGGACTTTGATCAAAATCTTGTCTCCCCCCTTGTAGGGGCGGTGCCCCCGTGCCCGCCCGCCCTCTTTAGGGAGTATTCGATTCTATGCAGCATCATAAAAAAATGGTATTATTGTCAAAACTTCACCAGATATATACTTTAAGGAAACTTAAGCCATGACCGTTGATGAAGCAATCGCGATCGCAGAAACTCTCCTCGATGGCGAAGGCTTAAACGACGTGCAAGAGCTCATCTTTAGACAATGCTGGGAAGGAAGACATTCCTATGAAGAAATTTCTCAACTCTCTCAATATAATGATGAATACATCAAAGCGCTGGCGGCTAAACTCTGGAAACAACTCTCAGAAGCTTTTGATGAAAAAGTAAAAAAAAATAATTTACGCTCTGTTTTTAAGCGATACTTGCGACGAAATCAAGTGACTTTACATCGAACTCAAGTTATTGGAGTTAACCTCAGCGGTGCTAACTTAAGCGGAGCCAGATTATTGATCACAAACTTAAGTGAAGCCGATTTTTATCAGACTGATTTAAACAAATCAATTGTAACTGAGGATAAGACGGCATCAGATGAAATTATCAAGGCTGAAGACGCAAATAACCAGGGAATTTTGTCGAGCATAGAAGAACGGATTTATCACTGGAATGATTTGCGCTTTCACAGCCAAGAACAAGTAAAAATAGCCGAAGCGCTCGATCGCACAAACACCCTATTCTTCCCCAACTCTAAAGCCCGCCTTACAACACCCGCAGGTAGACAAAACCAAGCACCAGATTTCCTCATATTCCACCAAGGCAAATGGGGTATTCTGGAAATATCGCATCCCGATACACAAAAAGATGAAACGCGCGATCGCCTGTTTGCATCTCACGGTATCAGCATCATCCACTATTGCGACGCTAACAGATGCACAGAAGAACCCGATCGCATTGTCCAAGAGTTTTTAGACATATTGAGTCAGGGATAGGGCGATCGCATTTAGTTAAGGCGTATTTCTGTATCGATCGGCGATCGAACACGTCTTATAGGAGCCTTAAACTTCTTCATCAAGATTAGACAAAATATCTTCCAAATCCCTAGCACCATGCAAAACGCGGAGAACCTCCACCTGATCGTCTTGAAGCCGGTAAAAAATTAGATAATCTTGAAAATCCTTAATTCGCCACTGACGAATCTCCCCCATCCCAGAAGAGACCAATCGCACGACTTTTCCCATTCCCGGTATCGTCGCTAATTGGGCAAAAGTGGCTTCGGCTAACTCCAGAAATCGCTCCGCAGCACGAGCATTTCCATTGAGCAGAATATAGTTTGCCTGTTGTCTGAGATCCTGCGTGGCACGATTTTTGACAATTAATCGATCGCTCATACTGGTTGTGAATCGCCACCCAAAACTGATGCCCGCAAATTCTGCCAGTACGCAGCCGTAACGGGTTCTCCATCCGAGTCTAAACCCTCTTGCAGTAAACCTTCTAGTTTGGCTTGTGCCCGTTTCCGCTGGCGATCTTGCTGCACCAAATCTAGAAAATACTCTACCGCACTGGCATAAGCCCCTGCCTGAATTTGAGCCTCAATATAGGTTTGCAGCTCTTCTGGTATGGCAAGAATAACGTTCATCGTCAACACAGATTTAGGATATCTATCATTGTATCGATCGGCGATCGGGCAGCACCATAAAAATTAAAATTAGCAGCTTGAACATCGGTATAAAGTTACACACCCGATCGCGTTGTCCAACAGTTTTTAGACATCTTGATTCAGGGATAGGGCGAGTGTTTTTTTCATAATGGCGATCGCATAGGGCCCAGAAACCGGGTTTTTTACAAAAATACCTCGTTGTCACCAACAGATTAGGTGAAAAACCCGGTTTCTTTGTCGGAGTGCGTCAGTCCATAAGGGCGATCGAACTTTGTAACAAAGTAGATTTGCTCTTGACAAATTACTCGATTTGTGATATGCAGGAGTGGTGGAAATTTTTAAGGGCGATGGGGATCTACTTCTGCAAAACCGGCGATCGCGATCGATCCTAACTCATTCCCCAGCAGCCTCAGCCGACGCAGCGAATCTATCCGCTACAGCTTTGCCAATTAGCGCCACCTGACTCAGAGGCAAAAACTGAATTTTTTTGACAATATCGTTAATTTCTGGGGCTTGCGAGACTGGATTGCCATCCAAAAAGCTGAGAAACTCTTCCAGAGTATAGCCGGCTCTCGCTGCGAGCTTACCCAAGTTTTCAGTATCAGGAACAGTATCGCCCCTTTCCCAAAGCTGAACAGCGGTAGCAGAAACGCCCAAAAGCTTACCAAATGCTCGCTGACTCATTGCTCCGCGCGCCGTTTTGATAATTTCACTAAGTTTTTGTCTATTTTGGATGCTCACGACTTAAAAGCTATGCGATCGTATCTACCAGTCTACTTACGAAGTGATGCATCAACTATATTTCCCAGACGACTCAGCCGCCGCCGCGAGCCTATCCATCACGGCTCTACCAATGACTGCTAACTCACTAATGGGTATACATTGAATTTTCTTAAGCAGATCGTTAGTATCTACGGGTTCCTGTACCGGCTTGCCTTCGAGGTGAGCCATGAGCTCTTCCATCGTAAACCCTGCTCTTGTCGCAATCTGAGTCAAATTTTTCGTATCTGGAAGTACCTGCCCCTTTTCCCAATACAAGACAGAAGCCACAGAAACTCCCAACAGCTTGCCAAAAGCAGTCAGACTCATCGAGCCCCGCGCTAATTTAACAACCTCACTCAGTTTTTTCTTAGCTTCTGCGTCCACGGTATCAGCCACCAGATAACCACAATTCCCAGTTTACAGAACATCAACCATACTTCCCAGAAGCTACAGCAGCAGCAGCCAGTCGCTCCATACCAGCTCGAACAATCACTGCTAAGTCACTCAGTGGCATACATTGAATTTTTTTAAGGAGCTCGTTGGTATTGACAGGTTCCGGCATTGGTTTGCCTTCGAGATGAGCCATGAGCTCTTCCATCGTAAAGCCCGCTCTTGCCGCAATCTGAGTCAAATTTTTCGTATCCGGGAGTACCTGGCCCTTTTCCCAATACTGAACAGCAGACCCAGAGACTCCCAATAGCCTACCAAAAGCGCTAAAACTCAGGTCGCCACGGGCTAGCTTCACAACTTCGCTCAGTTTCTTCCTAGCTTCTGTGTCCACAGTATTAGTCACCAGATCAACACAACTCCTAGTTTACTTATCTACCAAAAAATCTGTCTTTCTTGCTTGACAGCAAAAAGTTTACCAGTTAGAGTGTAAATACTTTTGAAATCATAATTGTATTTGTAGCCAATCAGGGGCCGTAAAAATGACTCGCAAGACAAACCACACACGCCAAAGCCTTACAGCCTCCGGTTGGCTAAAACCCCAGCGCTGGCAAATCTCCAAAATGGAAGCAGCCGAAGCCCTGAGAATTCCTGTCAACCGCATAGTCAAAGTTTACCCCAAACAACATCAAGTAATAGTCGTTTACCTCAACAAGAAAGGACAAAAATGCAGTTCTTTTTTCAGCTACAGACTATTTGCCAGATGGCAGCAGGAGGCGATCGCAGCAATTGCCAGTTGTCGAAACCAGCAAATCCTAGCACCCCTAGAAGTCATTGTACAATACGACCTCGAACATTTCAAATATCCAGTGGCGATCGCCGATGCAATTTGGGAAGCCCTCCTCAACCACATCCGTCAAGTCATCAGGGAACAAAGGCTCAGCCTAGCTTGCGCCTAGTCCCCCATTAACCCCCACCTATGTCGATCTTGGTTAATGCTTGGGAAAATCGATTCCTGAGATGGATATTCCTTGCATCTTCTGTACATATCGTCCTTGAGCCGCTACACACTCTGCCATTTTTTGAGCCTGTATAGGTTGACTCCTGGGATCTGGTGAGGTGCCTCTATACTCCCATACACCACCACGACCACTATTTATTACTTTTTCATTTTTTCCTAAGATTAACTCTTCTCCGGTAGCATCAATATAGAATTTCCCCTTTTGAAAAGACACGCTGCTAATTGTGATATCTTCCACTCCCTTGTAAGGATTTGCAGGGCCCTTGACAATCTTAATACAGATTCTATTGTTTTTATGTGCAATTTCTCTCCGGGAATTATTGAACATGGTTCCTTGAGAGTAGTAAGTTCCTGTGGGTAGAATTGTAGAATCTTGTTGATTACTTTGAGCAGATGACAAGGATGAAATTGATAGAATAATAGAACTAGCAATTAGTGTTTCGAGTACCCTAAATTTCACTTCCTATTAAACTCCATTAAAAATTTTTCCGATTCAACACGATCATAAATTATTTCTAAACTCCTCTAGGGTGACATTTGCTTGGCGAAGATTTCCAGCTAGTGTCCCAGAATCTAATTCATCATGGATTGGCACAGTACAACTATCTATTTGCCCTACAACCCGAACCCGTTTGAGAAAAACGTGACCGCCATTTTGCCTATCTCTCCTGAATCCCAAACGCTGTAAAGACCCGATAGCTTGTCTACCTGAAATTCTTGGCAATTGAGACCAAGGTATATCTGAATGGGAATTTTGCGACAGATTTTGAAGCTGAACGTTTAGATATTCAATAGTATTTTCTAATGTTTGAGTGTTCTCTTGGGCTGCACTGAGATCCCTTTCTAACTGCCTCTTTCGATCTTCTAAGAACTGAGTTTTGCTTTTAGATGAATATAATTCGCTGTTTAACTGGACTTTTTCTTTTTCTAACCGATCAATTTCTTCCACATAATAATTTTCCCCATCTCTTGACTGTTCCTTAGTCCGATCTAATTCTGTCCTAGCTCCTTCTAGTGCGGCGGTCAGTTCATTAATATTAGGTATTTTTTCTAACTGTTGCTTTAGCTGACGAGATTGCTGTTGTATTAAATCTCGATCACGCTTCAAATCAGCTATTGTCTGATTGAGCGCTTCACTCCGCTGCTTTGCTTCAGATTCTCGCTGAGACGTTTCTTGCCACTCTTGCCATAGTAATTGCAAGTCCTCTTCTAAAGTTTGAGCAGTTTCTTGCTGTTGCTGTTCTTTAAGAGCCAGTTCGCTTTCATAAGATGCAATTTGATTTTCCAGTTCTCTCTTATTTTGCTCCTGTTCTTGCCGATAAGATTCCAGTTCAGCAACAACTCTCTCTCGCTGGTCAGCTAATTCGATAGTTTGCTGGTTTTTCTCTTCTAATTGCAGCTTAATCAGCTGCTTTGCTTCAGATTCTCGTTGAGACGTTTCTTGCAACTTTTGCCGTAGTAATTGCAATTCTTCTAAAGTTTGAGCAGTTTCTTGCTGTTGCTGTTCTTTAAGAGCCAGTTCGCTTTCATAAGATGCAATTTGATTTTCCAGTTCTCTCTTATTTTGCTCCTGTTCTTGCCGATAAGATTGCAGTTCAGCAAGACCTCTCTCTCGCTGGTCAATTAATTCGATAGTTTGCTGGTTTTTCTCTTCTAATTGCAGCTTAATCTGTTGAATTTCCCGCTGTAATTGTTCCCGTTGTTGCTGTGCATGGTGCTGCTCATTCCGTTTGGCATATAAAATCACCTCAATAATTATCCACGCGATCAAACCGCTCACCAAAAATAAAGCGACTGTCGATGTGTAAAGAGTCCGGGAACCTGTTACTTTAAATGGCTCTTTAATCCAATTATTATAATCTTCAATAAATGTCGGCGGTACTCCCCGGACATAGTACACACGACCGATTATTTCTCCTGAGTTAACTTTACCAGTAGGGATGGGTTTACTATCACCAGGTTTAGCATATTGCCGCTCTACTTGCAGCGGAGGTGGACTTTGTAGTAAGTCGTATGGATGATTTGACAAAGTTGCTAATGAAATTTCCTTTGTCCACTGCTGAGAAGATTTTGATTGATAAAGAATTTGCTCGGATAGGCAATCTTTGGTAGATATTTTGCAATCAGTAACAATCAGCCCAAATAATCCATAGTTGCTGTCTAAAGTTCGCTGCAATTCTCCTATGCTTCCTTGTAATAAGGTATAGGATAGTTTTACTGGCAGAGTATGAGATAACATATTGAAATCAACTGTTTGCACACGAAAGATTGTGCCATGCCAATAGTTGTTATAATGTTCCCAGTTTCTCAAAGTCCCCAGACCAAAAGAAAAGGTCGCGAGCAGGGTAAATCGCCCCAAACTCTTAATCAGCGTAGTCGCGTTGATCCGGGGAAGTTTTTGCTTCATAATGTGCTTCATAAGGTCAACAGCCAAATGAATCTGAGTGAGAATATATCTAATATAACTTCAGCTACAGACTATTTGCGCGTTGGCAACAAGAGGCGATCGCAGCCATAAAAACCCGCCGAAACCAGCAAACCTTACAACCACTAGAAGAAGTTGTACAATACGACCTCGAACATTTCAACTATCCGATCGCGTTGGCGTAGCCAGCCGTAGGCATCGCCAACCAAATTTGGGACACCCTACTCAACCACATCTACCACCTCATCAGAGAACAAAGGCACACCCCAAGATGTGCCCCCATCACTCCATCAATTAGTAGAAGCAGCCAACTCAGCCAAACGTTCCTGCTGATCCTGAGAAATGCAAGTTTGAATAATCCCCTCAATATCCCCTTCCAAAACACTATTGAGCGAGAAATTTTCCCCCAAACGGTGGTCAGTAGCCCGATTGTCCTTATAGTTGTAGGTGCGAATCTTCTCCGATCGCGAACCAGTACCAACCTGAGCCAAACGCCGCGACTTCACCTCATCCTGCTGCTCCCGCAACTTCATCTCATAGAGCTTAGCCCGCAAAATCTGCATCGCCCGCTCCTTATTCTGCAACTGACTGCGCTCCTCAGTACAGAAAATCCGAATTCCCGTCGGCTTGTGAAACAAATCCGCCGCAGTTTCCACCTTGTTCACGTTTTGACCGCCAGCGCCGCCCGATCGAGCCGTGCTCATCTCAATATCCTTCGGATCGATGTGAATCTCCACATCATCAACCTCCGGCATCACAGCCACCGTCGCCGTCGAAGTATGCACCCGGCCGCCAGCCTCAGTCACAGGCACTCGCTGCACCCGGTGTACTCCAGCCTCAAACTTCAGCTTGCTGTAAACGCTGTCGCCTGTAACTTCCAGAATCACCTCTTTAAAGCCGCCCATTTCCGCCAGCGACTCGCTCACCAACTTCACCTGCCAGCCTTGAGTTTGAGCGTAGCGCGAATACAGCCGCAGCAAATCTCCCGCCCAAATACTAGCCTCATCTCCGCCAGTACCCGCCCGAATTTCCAGCATAATATTCTTGTCATCGTTCGGGTCGCGGGGGAGCAGCAAAACCTTCAAACGACTTTCCAAATTCTCCAGCTTCGCCTCAAGTTCCTGAACTTCCAGCCCAGCCATTTCTTGCATATCTCGATCGCCCGCGGCTTCCTTGAGAACCTGTCGCGCGCCCACCAAATCTTCCTGAGTGGTTTTCCACAGAGCAAAAGTATCGACCACTTCCTCCAAGGACGATCGAGCTTTCGCTACCCGTTGAAACTCTTGATTGTCCCTAGCCACATCCGGGTCAGCCATGCGGCGAGTCAACTCATTAAAAGTTTGCTCTACCGACTTCAATTTATCCAGCAAATAAGATTCAGCCATTGTCAGTTGTCCTTTGTCAATCGATTTTAGATTTTAGATTTTAGATTTTAGATTTTAGATTTGAAGAACAGTCGGGATAGAATCTCGATAGAACTCAACTGCCTGCATAGCGAAGTCTTCAATCTAAACTCTCCTATCCGAGGGCGGATCGATTTTAGATTTTAGATTTTAGATTTTAGATTTTAGAAATCAAGAGCAGTTCGGATAGAATGTCGATCGAACTCAACTCGATCGAACTAAACTGCCTGCCTAGCGAAGTCTTCAATCTAAAATCTAAAATCCGAGGGCGGTAAGTTGCCAGTAGAAAGAACTACTCTCAACAAACTGCGGACAAATGACAATCCGGCTACTTCTTCTTTTTGCCTTTACCAGCCGCCTTAGCAGCATCTGCTTTCGGATCTTCCATTTTCAGCGGTCCAGAGGAAGCATCTGCCTTCGGCATTTCTACCTCGGTCATGCCGTATTTCCGCATAAAGCGCTCCACACGACCTTCAGTATCAATAATCTTCTGAGTGCCAGTATAGAAAGGATGATTTCCCGACCAGACATCAACTTGAAGCTTTGGTCTAGTTGATCCCACAGTCATCACAAGTTCGCCGTTGCAATAAACCTGAGATTCGGGATACCACTCAGGGTGAATGCCTTCTTTTGCCATTGTTTTTTACTCTCTAATTTTTGACTTTACAACCATTTTAGCTGCCGCAGGACTTGTACACCAACAACAGCAGGAATTTTGCCTTATATCTATTGGAACCAGGAATCAGGAATCGGAAATAAACTTCAAAAAAAGGCAGATAAAATCTGGATAGATAATTTTTGCCTTTTCTTTCTTCCTTCTTCCTTCTTCCTTCTTCCGTCAATCCGAACTTCCGTTACATCCGTTACATCCGTTAAAAAATCCGTTGCCGAACTTCCATTACATCCGTTACATCCGTTACACAATCCGCTGCCGAACCTCGATTACCGCTTCGAGTATTGAGGAGCTTTGCGAGCTTTCCGCAAACCGTACTTTTTCCGTTCTTTGGCCCGCGGGTCGCGAGTCAAATAGCCCTCTGTCTTCAGAGGCTTGCGGTTGTCCGGGTCTAATTGACAAAGTGCTCTAGCGACACCCAAGCGAATCGAGTCAGCCTGACCTGTCAAGCCACCGCCTTCGACTTTTACCAAAATGTCGTACTCATTTTCCAGACCCAAAGTTTCCAGAGGAGCCTTAGCCAGAGCCAAATAAGTAGGATTGAATTGCAGGTACAAATCCCCCTCTTTACCATTGACAGTCAGTATGCCAGTGCCGGGAACCAAGCGCACCCGCGCTACGGAACACTTGCGGCGGCCGGTACCCCAGTACACAGCGCGACCCGATGTATCTGTTGCTTGCATTACTCATTTCCTCCCGGAATCGTGTGAACAATTAATTCTTCTGGTTTTTGAGCTTGGTGCGGGTGGTTGGGGCCAGCGTACACCTTGAGTTTAGTAAACAGTTGTCTGCCCAGAGAAGTGTGAGGCAGCATTCCTCGTATAGCTTCTTCGACAATTCTTTCGGGTAAACGTGCTTGCAATTTGGCAAAAGTTTCTGTTTTCATCCCGCCCGGTCTTCCAGAATGGCGGCGGTAGATTTTCTGGGTGCGTTTTTTGCCAGTAACAGCGATTTTGTCGGCATTGATGACAATTACGAAGTCGCCGGTATCCATAGAAGGAGTGTAAGTCGGTTTGTGTTTCCCCCGGAGGTACATGGCAACTTCAGTTGCCAGACGGCCCAGTCGCTGGTCGGCGGCATCGACCACGTACCACTTGTGCTCTAGGGAGTCTTGAGTAGGGACGTAAGTTTTGTTCATTGTTTGTTGTTAGTTGTCTATTAACTGTTAACTGTTGTTAGTTGTCAGTTGTCAGTTGTCAGTTGTCAGTTTTTAATTGTTAGTTGTCCTTAGTTTTTTATTAGTAGTTACCTAATGACTAATGACTAATGACTAATGACTAATGACTAATGACTAATGACTAATTTTGGCTGAGTGTCGTACCAGACCTCTGGGGGAAAGGGAAATTCTGAATAGCCAACCCGCAGCAGGCACAAACCTTGAGCGGGAGCGGCATATTTTACCATTTCTCGGCGTTCGTTGACCCAGATATCGGTGAAATTGTCGATCGGCCTTTCCCCGCGACCCACCTGCACCAGCAACCCCACCAGCAGCCGCATCATCCCGTACAGAAACCCGCTCGCCTGAACCTCTATATAGATAAGAGGCCCAGAACGCTGACACTCGGCCGCTTGCACGTCCACCCAGGAATGGGGGCGGGCAGAACCCGCGCGGTGGAAAGCAGCCAGGTGATGCCGCCCGATGAGCGGTGTCAAAGCTGTTTGAATCAAAGATTCATCCACAGGGGCGTGATAGCAGTGCCAAGCAAAAGGACGCACAAACAAATTAGGGGTCGGGTCTGTATAAAGGGTGTAGCGATAGCGCCGCCAACTGGCTGAGAACCGAGCGTGCCAGGTAGGTTCCACCTTTGCCGAAGCTCGAATTAAAATATCTTTTGCCAGTCGAGAGTTGAGAACGCTTGCCCAGCGGTGAGCCGGAATTGGGCCGTGGGCATCAAAATGCGCTACTTGAGCAGCGGCGTGAACTCCCGCATCGGTTCTCCCAGCAGCGTGCAGCGTTACCGGGCGTTCCAGAACAGTCGATATTGCTGTTTCAATTTCTTCTTGTACTGTACGCTGGTTCGGCTGTCGCTGCCAACCGTGAAAGTTAGTGCCGAGGTATTGGATTACTAGAGCAACGCGCTGTATCGATTGGGGATTTTCGATTGGGGATTTTGGATTGTCAGTCATAAATCACAAATCTCCAACCCAAAATTGAATTAAACCAGTTCAACGATCGCCATTTCGGAATTGTCTCCTTGACGGGGGACAGTTCGCACTACGCGGGTGTAGCCGCCGTTGCGCGAGCCGTACCGTTCTTGGGCAGCCTCAAACAGGGCGTGTACTAACTGTTTATCGTAGATATAGCCCATAGCTTGGCGGCGAGAGGCTAAGGAGCCATCTTTGGCCAGGGTAATCATCCTGTCCGCCTCTGAGCGCAGCGCTTTGGCGCGGGCGAGAGTGGTAGTGATTTTACCGTGGCGGATTAATTCGGTGGTCAGCGAGCGCAGTAGGGCGCGGCGCTGGTCAGCCGGTTTGCTGAGTTGGGGAACGCGACAGCGGTGACGCATGGCAGTTGGTAATTGGTAATTGGTAATTGGGTGCCGGGATAGTCCGCGATCTAGGGGGGTGATTTCTTTAACTTAAAAACTCACCTACTTAAAATTCAGAACTTTTTTACCCGTTACCCGTTGATTAACTTTTAGCTGATTTTTCCTGTGGCAAGGTAATGCCCAAGCGTTTTTGTAAAGCTTCAATCACTTCTTCAGCAGACTTCTGCCCGAAGTTCTTGATCTCGAGCAAGTCTTCTTGGGTATAATCCAATAAGTCTGCGACTGAGTTGATCTGAGCCCGCTTGAGACAGTTGTAAGCCCGGACGGACAACTGCAATTCTTCGATCGGAATTTGGCTAGTAGGATCGGCTTCACCTGGATACTCTGGTTTGAGAGAATCTTGGGTGATGTCTTTGAGAGGTGAAAATAAATCTACCAGGATGTTGGCAGATTGACTCAAAGCTTCTTGAGGAGTAACGCTGCCATCAGTCCAGATTTCCATAATCAGCCGGTCTTTCTCGACAGTACCGCCTACCCTAGCATCTTCAACGCTGTAGTTGACTCTGCGAATCGGCATAAAGATGGCGTCAATTTGGAGAAAATCCAAAGCCGACCCATCATCGCGACTGCGGTCTACTGCTCGGTATCCGATGCCTTTTTCAATTCTGAATTCCATTTCCAGAACTGAGCCTGGGGAGAGAGTTGCAATGTACTGGGAACGATCGATCAATTCCACCTCAGAGGGCAAATCGAATCGATCTGCCGTAACTGTGACAGGCCCCTCAATCCGCAACCTGCCGATTTGGGGCTGCTGAGAATGAGTTTTGAGGACGACCTCTTTCATGTTCAGGAGAATTTCTAGAACATCCTCACGTACCCCTTCGATCGTGGCAAACTCGTGATTGACGCCCGCGATTCGGACTGAAGTTACTGCTGTTCCTTCCAAGTTTGACAGCAGAACTCGCCGAAGCGCATTCCCAACAGTTGTTCCTTGACCGCGATCGAGCGGTTCCAGGACAAATTTTCCGTACTGACTGCGGTCTTTGTCAGTGTTAGACTCTATACATTCAATTTGAAACTGCGCCACGGAGTGACCTCCCTTTTCCACTTTGGATTTTTGATTTTGGATTTTAGATTGCAGAGCATACCCCTGAACGGATTTCGGATTTTGGATGGACGGGGCAACAGTTAGAACCATTAGTTTTTGACTTTAAGCAGTTAGCCATTATCCAAAATCTAAAATCTAAAATCTCAAATCGTTTTAGACTCTACGCCGCTTGGGAGGGCGACAGCCGTTGTGAGGAATTGGGGTAACATCTCTAATCAGGGTGATTTCCAGTCCCGCCCCTTGCAGCGCCCGGATTGCAGTTTCTCTACCTGCTCCAGGCCCGCTCACCATTACTTCTATTTGGCGCATTCCTTGGTCGTTGGCTCTGCGGGCAGCACTTTCTGCTGCTGTTTGAGCGGCAAAGGGAGTTCCCTTTTTAGCTCCTTTAAAACCGCTGGAACCTGCAGATGCCCAGGATATCACTTCGCCGTTGAGGTCGGTAATAGTTACAATCGTGTTGTTAAAGGTAGACTGGATGTAGCCTACCCCATTGGGTACATTCCGTTTCTGCTTTTTTGCACCAGATTTCTTGCCTGTTTGTGGTCGCGCCATATTAGTCTCTTTAACGTTTCTCTCAACTAATGTCCCGAAGCGCTAGGAGCCAGCAGCCCCCAGCGTATTTTTCCCAAAAAGATGTTACTTCTTGGAAGGTGCCTTTTTCTTGCCCGCAACTGTTCGGCGGACGCCACGACGGGTTCTGGCGTTGGTACGGGTTCGTTGTCCCCGCACCGGCAGACCCAAACGGTGACGCCGACCGCGATAAGTTCCGATGTCCATCAGGCGCTTGATGTTCATTGACTCCCAGCGCCGGAGGTCTCCTTCGATTTGGTATGTTGTTTCTACATGAGCCCGCAGAGCTGTCACGTCGGCCTCTGTTAAATCCTTGACGCGAGTGTCAGGATTTACGCCTGTTGCAGCGATAATTTTTTGGGCTCGCGACAAGCCTATTCCGTAAATGTATGTCAGACCTATTTCGACGCGCTTATCGCGTGGAAGGTCTACCCCGGCAATCCGTGCCACACTTTTTCTCTCCCTAGTTTTCCTGTTTGGCTACAATGTTCAATTAGGATGCACCTGCGTGCAGTGCCCAATCTTCTTTTTTTCTAACCTTGGCGTTGTTTGTGTTTCGGGTTAGTGCATATCACCATCACTCGACCGCGACGGCGGATGACGCGACATTTCTCACAAATTTTTTTGACAGATGCTCGAACTTTCATCTTTCTTCCTGCCTGGAGAACCCCGCTCTAGCGGAGAACAGGCACGCTGGGACTGCCCGTAGAGCGGTGGGAGGAGAGGCTGGGCAAGGTGTAGACCTCTCCTCGATTAAATTGTATAAAGTGCGGGTTGTTTCATGAAGGAGCCCGCTTGCACCCACTCCCATTGCTGGGTAAAGTTCGCCTGCGCCAGAGTGGTGGCGAGCGATGTTTTTACGGTGTAACAATGACTTAACCCGATACACCGGTAGGTTGTTGACGCCCTTCTCGGCAACACTACAAACGTAGCATTATAGCATAAATTTGAAGCTTTTTACCAAATTCTCTCTAAATTAAACTTAGAATTAGTTTTTAGAAAGTTTTATCTAAGCCTATTTTTTCCGAAGGCGATATGTAATCCTGCCTTTGGTCAAGTCATAGGGAGTCAATTCGACTTTGACGCGATCGCCAGGCAGAATTTTGATGTAGTTGCGGCGGATCTTGCCGGAAATGTGAGCCAGCACGTTAAACCCATTATCTAGGTCAACGCGAAACATCGCATTGGGCAGGGATTCCGTCACTGTCCCTTCCATTTCAATTAAATCTTGCTTAGACAATTTGGTATTTACCTCAACTCTACATTTGATTAACTAGGAGTGTCCCGGCGTGAGCCTCAAAACCTATTTACTGGTAGGAGTCCAACGGGAACGGGGGGCAATAATTAGGGCGCCTCGATCGACTTTAATACTCAACCAACCGCTTGTTTTAGCTTTACTTGAGTAAAGTTGTGGCAATTAGTATCGAGTTCAATCCGGTCTCTAGCAACCCTCACAAAACCTGATAGCACAAAAAGCTCCTAGTTAACATATCTTAGCAAAAGCTTGTGAGTAACAAGCTGTATTGAGAGGGTTCAAGAGTCGATCGAGAGAGATTGTTGCAGTTCTGCGGTGACTAATTCCATTGCTTGATCGCCATCAACCGCAACTAACTGTTGACGGCCGCTGTAAAAATCAATCAAAGGCTCAGTTTGCTCGCGATAAACTTGCAACCGACGGCGGATCGTCTCCTCATTGTCATCCTGCCGGCCCCGCGACAGCAGGCGAGACACCAAAATGTCGTCAGGAACGTCGAGATTAACAGCTTTGAGACCACACTTTGGGTTCGATGTACTCCCCTCGGCACCGCTAAGCTCGTGCAGCAGTTTGTCTAAAAAAGTTGCCTGGGTAACAGTGCGGGGAAAGCCGTCGAGAATCCAGCCCGCATTAGCGTCCGGTTCATTCAAGCGTTCCTGCACGATATCCATCAGCAATTGGTCGGGAACCAACTCACCCCTGTCCATGTAGGCTTGCGCCTTTAGACCCAAGGCAGTTTTCGCCACCACGCAGGCGCGCAGGATTTCGCCGGTAGAAATGTGGGGTATTTTCCAGAGAGCGCCTAATATCTGAGCCTGAGTTCCCTTTCCCGCCCCTGGAGGCCCCATGAAAATAAATTGCATTACGATTACTTCACCATTCCTTCATATCTCTGGGAGATGACGTAAGTTTGAATTTGCTTAGCAGTTTCGATCGCGACACCTACTAGAATCAGTAGGGAAGTTGCGCCAAAACCTCTAAAAGTTTGCACTCCGATCGCGCTTTCTACAGCAGTTGGTACAATGGCCACCAGACCGAGAAAAATCGCTCCCAAGAAAGTCAAACGGTTCAAAACCTTCTCCACATAATCACTCGTTTTCTGACCCGGACGAATTCCCGGAATGCTAGCGCCCATTTTTTTCAAGTTCTGAGACATATCTACGGGGTTGACAATCAACGAAGCGTAGAAATAGCTGAAGAATAGAATCAAAGTCAGATAAAACAGCGCGTAAGCCCAAGGGGCTGGGCCGTTCGGACTCAAAACATTAGCAACTTGAACCAAAAACGGGTTATTGAGAGACTGAGCGAGGAAAGAAGGCACAATCAACACCGAAGATGCAAAAATAATCGGCATCACTCCGCCTTGATTCAAGCGCAGGGGCAGATAACTCCGGCTCTCCCGATAAACTTTGCGGCCGACTTGGCGCCGGGCAGAGATAATCGGAATGCGGCGAGTACCTTCCTGAACAAAAACAATCCCGACAATCGTCACCAAAAAGACCAGCAGTAGAACGACTACGCGGCCGACAACTTGCGTGTCCCCACTTTGAGCCAATTCAAAAGTTTGTCCCAAAGAGCGTGGCAATACCGACACAATATTGATAAAAATCAACAACGAAGCTCCGTTCCCGATACCTCGTTCCGTCACCACTTCCGATATCCACATCACAAACATTGAGCCGGCTGTCAGAGCCAAAGCAGTTTCTGCTATGAATAAAGGCGCTGGAGATTGAGCAAAAGGGCTGACCCAAATCGCAATGCCAATACTTTGCAGAATTGCCCAGCCCAATGAAACGTAGCGAGTAATTTGAGAAATCTTGCGCCGCCCCGCTTCCCCTTCATTTTTTTGCAAGTCTTCTAAGCTTGGCAGAGCCGCAGTTAGAAGTTGCACAATAATTGAAGCATTAATGTAGGGCAAAATCCCCAACGCGAAAATCCCCAAAGCAGACAAGCCGCCTCCTGAGAACAAATCCAGAAAGCCAATTAAAGGGCTATTTTGGACGTTTTGGGCAAAGGCGACTCGATCGATGCCGGGGACTGGCAAGTGGACACCCAGGCGTACTAAAATCAGTAAGCCAACGGTTACGAGGATGCGGCCTCGCAAACCAGCAGCTTGAGCCATCTGCATGAACGTCTCTTGTGCAGTTGGCGCTTTCTCTCTACTAACGTCCATAGTTACGATTTTGGATTTTAGATTTGGGATTTTCGACTAAATCATTTTCTGATAGCAAGCTTGAGGATTTGAGATTTGGACAGACTCTCAAACCTCAAATCTTCACGCAACTAATTCGCAACTTCCGCCTGCAGCTTCAATTTTGGTGCGAGCACCTGCGGTAAAAGCCGAGGCGCGCACTTGCAAAGGTACATTCAGTTCGCCATCTCCTAAGATTTTCAGCGGCCCGTCGTCTGTGGTGACAATTTTTGCTTGGATCAGAGAGGTGAGAGTAACTTCGGTGTTTGCTGGCAGCGATGCTAATTTACTTACATTAATGGTAGTGTACTCTTTCCGGTTCACTAGAGGGAAGCTTTTCAACTTGGGGAGACGGCGGTAGAGAGGATTTTGACCTCCTTCAAAACCGGGTCTAGTGCCGCTACCGGCTCTAGATTTTTGACCGCGCATCCCTTTGCCGGAGCTCGCGCCTTGACCGGCAGAAATACCTCTGCCCAAGCGTCGGGGGCGCTTTTGGGAGCCTGCTTTGGGTCGGGCGTCTTGCAATCTCATAGTTTTAGTAATTGGTAATTGGTAATTGGTATTTAGAGAGGGGGTACGCAGTAGTTTTGAGTGCGTGAGTTTTGAGTTGCGGATTTTTTTATTTTCACCGCAAGCACTTAACACTCAAAACTTACAGTTTCCCATTCTCGCGTGCCCTAACCGTAGAGATTTTCTACTGGAATTCCGCGCTCTTGAGCAACTTCGGACAAGGTGCGGAGGGTGGAGAGGGCATTGACTGCGGCTCGGGCGTTGTTTAAGGGATTTCCAGAACCTAGCTGTTTGGCTAAGATGTTGCGGACTCCTGCTAGTTCGAGAACAGTTCGCACTGCTCCCCCTGCAATTACCCCGGTTCCTGGAGCGGCCGGCCGCATCATCACTTTAGCTCCGCCACCGTCACCGTTGATGGGGTGAGGGATGGAGTTAGATTTGGTGAGGGGGACTTCAATTAGGTGCTTTTTGCCGTCAGCGACGCCTTTTTTAACGGCACCGATTACGTCGCTAGCTTTGCCGACTCCTACTCCTACTTGACCGCGTTCGTTGCCGATAATGACTATGGCGCGGAAGCTGAGTTTTTTACCACCTTTGACTACTTTGGTAACGCGCCGAATCTGAACAACCCGTTCTTGCCATTCGGATTCTTTTTCGCGCCCTTTGTTGTTGCTGCTGCTTTTTTTCTTGTTGCGCTGTTCTTTTTGTTCTGCCATAGTTTTGTTCTTTGGGAATTGGGGATTAGTAACTGGTAGTTGGAAATGAGAAATTAACAATTAGGAATTAAGAATTTTGTTGTATATTCTTTTTTCCTTCTTCCTTCTTCCTTCTTCCTTCTTCCTTCTTCCTAAAAGTCTAACCCCGCTTCGCGAGCTGCTTCTGCGAGGGCTTTGACACGACCGTGATAGAGGTTGCCCCCGCGATCGAATACGACTTTGACTATGCCAGCGCTGGAACAGCGTTTGGCAATCAACTGACCGACTTGCACGCTCGCGGAACAGTTGCCGCCAGAACTGAGAGTTGACTTCAATTCGGGATCGAGGGTTGACGCGGAGGCCAAAGTGTGCTGGGCGGTGTCGTCGATGACTTGAGCGTAGATGTGCTGATCTGAGCGAAATACCGCTAGTCTGGGACGTTCGGCGGTGCCGAACACCTTGCGCCGAACACGGCGGTGTCTGCGCTGGACTGATTCTTTGCGAGTAAGCTTCATTGTTACTTCTTACCTGTTTTGCCTGTTTTACCAGCTTTGCGCCGGACAACTTCGCCGCTGTAGCGAATGCCTTTGCCCTTGTAGACTTCGGGCGGACGCACCGCGCGGATGCGGGCTGCTGTATTGCCTACGAGTTCTTTGTCAATGCCGGAGACAATGACGTTGGTGTTGCCTTCAACTGCCATTGTGATGCCTTCTGGAGGGGGCATTTCAACGGGTTTGCTGTAACCGACGTTTAAAATCAGGTTCCGTCCTTGAACCTGTGCCCGATAACCTGTGCCGATAATTTCGAGACGCCGCTGAAAACCTTCTGATACACCTTCGACCATGTTGGCGACGAGGGTGCGGCACAAGCCGTGCAGTTGTCTGGCGACGCGAGATTCGTCTCGGCGGGTAACGAGTAAAGTCTCGCCTTCAATTCCCATGAGGATTTCGGCTGGGATAACTCGGGAAAGTTCACCTTTAGGGCCTTTGACGGCTACTTTTTGACCGTCTAGGGTGACGGTGACTTTCGTGGGGATGCTAATCGGACGCTTGCCAATTCGCGACATAGTTTTTTGGTCCTTTGTTTTTAGTTATTAGTCCTTGATTATTAGTGCTTAGTTATTAGTCCTTAGTGATTGATTTTTGAGTCTGTTGCCAACGACCAGTGACTAATGACTAATGACTAATGACTACCAAACATAACAAAGCACTTCACCGCCCAAACCTTGGCGTCGAGCTTCTCTATCCGTCATAATGCCGCTGGAGGTGGAAATAATGGCAATGCCAATTCCGCCTAATACTCTGGGCAATTCTTTACGGTTCGAGTAAACGCGCAGTCCTGGTTTGCTGACTCGCTTAAGTGCCGTGATAATGGGCTTGCGAGTTTTACCTTTGTACTTTAGAGAAAGCACTAAATGTCGCTTGACCCCTTCTGCTTCTGCTTCTTCAAATTCGCCGATGAAGCCTTCACTTTTGAGGACTTGGGCGATGCTGCGGGTCATTTTTGTAGCTGGAATTTGCGTTGTTTGGTGGCGCGCCATGCAAGAATTGCGAATGCGCGTCAACATATCTGCTATGGTATCGTTAGCTGCCATCTTTTGCTTCTTACTCTAGTGCTTAGTTGTCCCGGAACGGCATTCCCATTTCTTTAAGCAAGGCGCGTCCTTCTTCGTCGGTGTTTGCTGTGGTGATAATTGAAATGTCCATGCCTCGAATTTGATCGATGCGGTCATATTCTATTTCTGGAAAAATTAGCTGTTCTCTCAGACCCAAGCTGTAGTTGCCGCGCCCGTCGAAGCTTTTGGGGCTGATGCCGCGGAAGTCGCGGATGCGGGGAAGTGCGAGGTTGATCAGCCGATCGAGAAAATCGTACATCCGATCGCCGCGCAGCGTCACCATAACGCCGACGGGTACTCCTTTGCGGATTTTGAAGCCTGCGATCGCTTTTTTCGCCCGCGTCACCACTGGTTTTTGACCGGTGATGATGCCAATTTCGTTGATCGACGAATCCAGTGCCTTAGCGTTTTGAGATGCTTCTCCCAAACCGCGGTTCACTGTGACTTTGACGAGTTTAGGAACCTGATGGATATTAGTATATTTAAACTGATCCATCAGTGTGGGAACGATTTTTCCTTGATAAAGAACTTTGAGTTTGTCCGGCATAGTTTTTGTGTTTCGTTAACTGTCCCTGGGCTTGGTCAGGGAATTATTAGTTGTCAGTTGACTGTTGTCAGTTGTCCGTTGACTGTTGTCCGTTGACTGTTGTCAGGAAAGCATTTGTCTAATGACTAATGACTAAAGACTAATGACTAATTATCGATGATTTCTCCAGTTTTTTTGAGCTGTCGCAGTTTCCGACCGTCTTCGCTAAATGTATAGCAAACGCGGCTAGCTATTTTTTCTTTTTCGGAATAGTGCATGACATTGGAGCTGTGAATGGGAGCCTCAAACGTGAGTATTTTCCCGGACTCTCCCTCTTGCTGGGGCTTGACGTGCTTTGTTCTGATGTTTACACCTTTAACAATTACTTTGCTGACTTTAGGATATGTCTTTAAGATTTCTCCGACTTTTCCTTTCTCTTTGCCAGTAATTATTTGCACGGTGTCGCCTGCTTTGACGTGCATTCTGTAGCGCTGCGGCTCGCTAGTTGGTTTACCCTTTTTTCCGTACATTTTAAAGTACCTCCGGGGCTAAGGAAACGATTTTAGTAAAGTTTTTGTCGCGCAGTTCGCGGGCGACGGGGCCGAAGACGCGAGTGCCTTTGGGGTTGCCGTCTACGTTGATAATAACGGCGGCGTTATCGTCAAAACGAATGCTCATGCCACTGTCGCGGCGCAAACCTTTGCGGGTTCTGACAATGACAGCCCGAACGACATCTGATTTTTTGACGGCCATATTGGGGATGGCGTCTTTGACGACGGCAATGATGACATCGCCGACTCCGCCGTAGCGACGGTTGCCGCCTCCCAATACGCGGATGCACATCAGTTTGCGGGCTCCGCTATTGTCGGCGACATTGAGGTATGTCTGGGGTTGAATCATGGTGATTGTTGACTGTTAACTGTTGACTGTTAACTGTTGACTGTTAACTGTTGACTGTTGACGGCTAATTGATTAATCAAGTACCGATCGGGCGAGCGCGAGATCGCAATTAACTCTTAGCCGTTTTTTGTCCCAAAAATCTCAGCAACCGTCCAACGTTTGGTTTTGCTCAGTGGGCGAGTTTCAGTGATGCGGACGCGATCGCCGGATTTGCACTGATTTTCTTCGTCGTGAGCTTTGTACCGCTTGGTGCGGACTACGATTTTGCCGTATTTGGTGTGGGAGGAGCGGTTTTCGATTGCTACCACGACGGTTTTATCCATCTTGTCGCTGACTACTACGCCAACTCGTTCTTTAATTGCCATAGCTACCTATTTTTGTTGTGCAATTGACTTGTTTTTAGCTACTGTGCGAGCCGAGGCTAGGCTGCTGCTCACTCTGGGCTGACTTCTGGGCTGGGAGCAGAATCTGCTGTTTCTTTAGCTGGGGCTGATTTTGCTGCAGCTTCTTTCTCAGCAAGGATTTGGCGCTCGCGTTCAACTGTCATCAATTGAGCTAGCCGGTGTTTGGCGTGCTTGAACAGGTGAGGCTTTTCCATGCGGCCGGTAGCTTGCTGGAGCCGCAATTCCATTAGTTGGCGCTTGACGGCTAAAATTTGCTCTGCTACTGCAGCATCGCTTAATTCTCTAGCTTCTTTAATCTTGGTCAAAGACATAATTGTGTGCTTTATCGTTAGCGAGCGGTATGACAGAAGACAGAATTGTCTCGCTTGGCTGAAGGTCGAAGGAAAGAAAAGTTATGAAAGCCAGATTTTAAAATGCTGTAGCCGTTTAAAATGCTGATTAATACAGACCTAATTCTACCTTCGCTCTTCGCTATGACTGGTCTTCTTCGCGAGTGATGAACTTGGTTTTAATTGGTAATTTGAAAGATGCCAAACGCATTGCTTCGCGGGCAGTTTCTTCACTTACGCCGCCAATTTCAAACATTACCCGGCCCGGTTTGACCACGGCAACCCAAAACTCTGGTGAGCCTTTACCAGAACCCATCCGGGTTTCTGCTGCGCGCTGGGTGACTGGTTTGTCGGGAAAAATGCGAATCCAGATTTTGCCACCCCGACGGATATAGCGGGTCATGGCGCGCCGTCCGGCTTCTATTTGGCGGGAAGTGATCCAGGCGGGTTCGACGGCTTGGAGCGCGAAGTCGCCAAAGCTAACTGTGTTGCCGCGGGTGGCAACACCGCTCATTCGCCCGCGCTGTTGTTTGCGAAATTTGGTTCTTTTAGGGCTTAACATGGCGAAAGGGAGTTGGGTAATTGGTAATTGGTAATTGGTAATTGGTGATTGCTAATTGCTAATTGGTTTGGAACAACTGACAATTAACAAGTGACAACTAACAGTTAACAATTAGCTAGCCTTCGTTCGATCGATCTTCAAAGTTCTGGCGGCGGCGCTTTTGTTTGGTACGGGGCACTGCGGCATTTGGTGCTGCCTCTTGTTCCTGTCCGGGAATAATTTCACCTTTGAAAACCCAAACTTTAATGCCCAGAATACCGTAGATGGTTTGAGCAGTGCAGTAAGAGTAGTCGATGTCGGCCCGCAGCGTGTGCAAGGGGACTCTTCCTTCGCGCGTCCATTCGGTACGGGCAATTTCTGCACCGTTGAGGCGTCCGCTGACTTGAATTTTGATGCCTTGGATGCCGACTTTTTGGGCGCGGGTGATTGCTTGGCGGACTACTCGGCGGAAGGATACGCGCCGTTCTAGTTGCTGAGCGATGTATTCTGCGATCAATGTGGCATCGGCATCTACTCGCTGGACTTCGACGACGTTGATGCGGATTTGGCGGTTGCTACCGAGTTGCTGCTGCAAACCGACGCGCAAGGTTTCGATGCCTGCTCCGCCGCGGCCTACGACAACGCCTGGTCTGGCGGTGAACACTTCTAGGTCGATTTGATCGGCTTTCCGCTCAATTTTGACCGATGAAATACCGGCATTGCTGAGGGTTTTACGAACGTACTTGCGAATTTTATAGTCTTCTTGCAAGAGTTCTGGATAGTTTTTGGGATCGGCAAACCAGCGAGAGCGGTGCTCTTGGGTAATGCCGAGGCGAAAACCAATTGGATGTATTTTTTGGCCCATAATAGTTGATGAGTTAATTGGTAATTGGTAATTGGTAATTGGTAATTGGTAATTGGTGATTACCCATTTTTTTCAACTTTAAGCTGTTTATTACCTCTTACGTTTTTCCCTGGTTTAGTTTTCTACGAGCGGAGCTACTACTACGGTAATGTGACAGGTTGGCTTGCGGATTTGGTAGGCGCGACCTTGAGCGCGGGGTCTAAAGCGTTTGAGGACTGGGCCTTGGTCTGCGTAAGCTTGAGACACTACTAGCTTGGATTTATCCAATCCTGCGTTGTGTTCGGCGTTTGCTACTGCCGATCGCAAAACTTTGACGATTGGTTCGCAGGCGCGGTAGGGCATGAATTCGAGTAAAATCAGCGCTTCTTGGTAGCTTTTGCCGCGAATTTGGTCGAGGACTCGGCGCACTTTGAAGGGGGATGTCCGGATGTAACGGGCGATCGCCTTAATTTCGGATGTGGTATCTATAACCATTTCGATTTGGGTAATTGGTAATTGGTAATTGGGAAAAAGGTAATTGGTAATTGGGAAAAAGTTTGTCCGATTACCTATTACCTGTCACCTAATTCGGCTATCTTTTTGCCTTTTTATCACCACTTTTCGCGTGACCTCTAAAGGTGCGAGTGGGGGAAAATTCTCCGAGTTTGTGACCTACCATTTGGTCGGTGAGGTAGACGGGTACGTGCTGTCTGCCGTTGTGAACGGCGATCGTGTGACCTACCATTTGGGGCAGGATTGTGGAAGAGCGCGACCAAGTTTTAATTACTTGTTTTTGGCCGGCGGCGTTGAGTTTTTCGATTTTTGTCATCAGATGATCTGCGACAAAGGGGCCTTTTTTTAGCGATCGAGACATGATTTTTTTAGTAATTCAGGAGTCATTAGTCAGCTTTCAGCAGTCATTGGTCATCAGTCCTCAGTCATTAGTTAGCAGTTAATAACTAAGCACTGAAGACTGCTGACTGATGACTAGCTTTGTCTGCCGCCCTTGCCGCGTTTGGAAGCTTTGCGGCGGCGCCGGACTATTAAAGCGTCGCTGCGCTTGTTTTTGCGTCGAGTTTTTGCACCCAATGCTGGTTTACCCCAAGGAGTGACAGGCCCCGGACGTCCGATGGGAGCTCTGCCTTCGCCACCGCCGTGCGGGTGGTCTACCGGGTTCATGACGCTACCGCGAACGGTGGGTCTGCGACCTTTCCAGCGGGTGCGGCCGGCTTTACCCAAGCTGATGTTTCTGGCGTCTGTGTTGCCGACTTGACCGATGGTGGCGTAGCAGTCGGCGCGGACTTTGCGCTGTTCGCCGGATGGCAGTTTGAGGGTGACGTAGCTACCTTCTTTTGCCATTAGCTGAGCGCTGGAGCCGGCGGAGCGAACGATTTGTCCGCCTTTTCCGGGTACTAGCTCGACGTTGTGGATGCTTGTACCGAGGGGAATGTTCTTCAGGGGGAGGGCGTTACCGATTTCGATCGGCGCGTCTGGGCCTGAGACAATTACTGTACCGACGTTTAAGTTGAGCGGGTGCAGGATGTACCGTTTTTCGCCGTCTTTGTAGAACAGGAGGGCGATGCGGGCGTTGCGATTGGGGTCATATTCGATCGCCTTGACGGTAGCGGGAATGCTGTGTTTGTCGCGGCGGAAGTCAATGTCTCTATACAGCCGTTTGTGACCGCCTCCCCGGTGGCGACAGGTAATGACGCCTCGGTTGTTGCGGCCTTGTTTGGTGTGCTTGTTGCTGGTTAGAGACTTTTCTGGCTCTGATCTGGTAATTTCAGCAAAGTCCGAGACGGTTTGTTCTCGGGTGCTGGAGGTATAAGGTCGGTAAGAACGGATGCCCATAATCGATCTATTTTAGATTTTGGATTTTGGATTTTGGATTTGACGTTTATCGATTTTAGATTTTAGGTTGAAGATTGGCGATATTTGGTTAACTTACGAGTTTTCTGGTTCGATAATTTCCACCAGTTAACCGCAATTTAAAATCTAAAATCTAAAATCTAAAATCCAAAATCGTCTAGACTTCTGGGAATAGGAGTTTGCGGATCGAGTCTCCGTCGGTCAGAGTTACGGTTGCTCGCTTGTAACAAGGTTTAAAGCCGACGAATTTGCCAACTCGACGCTTTTTGCGCGGCGGGTTTTGGGTGTTGACGCCGATGACTTTGACCTTAAATAGTTCTTCGATTGCAGCTTTGATTTGAGGCTTCGTCGCTTTGGGAGCTACGTCGAATGTGAATTGATTTAATTCCATCATTCGGGTAGCTTTCTCGGTGAGAATCGGACGCTGGATCAAATCTGCGTAGTCGCGGGGGTCGATTTTACTCACCGTAAATCTCCTGAATTTTAGCTATGGCTGTAGATGTGACGATAATTTTGTCAGCCGCGAGAACGTCGTAAACATTCAGGGAGGTTGCCAAGATGACGTTTACTAATTCGATGTTGCGTCCGGATAAGTAGACGTTTGGTTGCGGTTCTGGCAAGATTAACAGAACTTTTGTATCGGGTTCGATGCCCCAGCGGGCGATCGCACTCAGCAATTCTTTGCTTTTCGGTCTCGGAAATTGCTCTGCAAATTCTTCAACCACAATGATGTCTTCGGTGCGACTTTGGAATGCTGTCCGCAAAGCGAGACGGCGTTCCTTTTTGTTCATTTTGACTTCAAAGTCTCTCGGTTTTGGCCCGAAGATGACACCGCCGCCCCGCCACAGCGGAGAACGGATTGAACCTGCTCTGGCTCGGCCGGTGCCTTTTTGACGCCAGGGTTTGCGGCCACCGCCTCTGACTTCCGATCGAGTTTTGGTGCAAGCATTTCCTTGACGAGCGTTATTCAGTTGCCGCGTCAATGCTCTGTGAACGATGTGAGACGCATTTTCTTCTTTGGCTACGCGCAGTTCTAAAGTTGTTTCTCCAACTTCTTCGCCTTGCCAATTTCGCACTACACAATTAACCATATCTTTTGTCCTTTGTCTGTTGTTAGTTGTCTGTTGTTAGTTGTCTGTTGTCTGTTGTCTGTCGTCTGTTGTCTGTTTTCAGGTCTTAGTTTTGGGTTTTAGTTTTCAGCTTTTAGTTCTTAGTTATTGCTTGCTACTAACGACCAACCACTATCTACTGACTGCTGACTACTGACTAATGACTACTGACTAACGTCCTACTTTTTTCTCAGGCACAACATTGACTAAGGCGCCAGCTTTGCCGGGAACTGCTCCCTTAATTAGCAGCAAATTCTGCTCTGTATCCACCCGGACAATTGTTAGTTTGCGGACGGTGACTTGAACGTTGCCCATACGTCCTGCCATTCTTTTCCCAGGATAAACGCGACCAGGAGTAGTTCCAGGTCCGATCGATCCAGGCTCGCGGTGGTTCTTGGAACCGTGAGACATGGGGCCTCGTTTAAAGTTGTGGCGCTTTTGAAAACCTGCAAAACCTTTACCGATGCTTGTACCGATGACATCTACTATTTGTCCCGGTGTAAAGGTATCTGCTTTTAGTTGTTGACCTAATTCAAAGGAACTGGTGTCTTCCAAGCGGTATTCCTGCAAGTGGCGCAATGGATTCGCCCCCGACTTGGCAAGGTGTCCTAGTTCTGGCTTGTTTAGAGCCTTTGGTTTGACTTCGTTGTATCCAACTTGAACGGCACCGTAGCCGTCAGTTTGTTTGGTTTTGATTTGAGTTACTGTACAAGGCCCTGCTTGTATGACGGTGACGGGGATGGCTCTCCCTTGGTCGTCAAACACTTGAGTCATGCCTAGTTTAGTGCCAAGAATGCCTACAGACACGGATTTTCTTCCTTTTATTTACGCAAGAGGTTTCGGATTGCGAAATTTACGTCAATCCGCTTGCTCTTGTGCAGAAACATTTATTTCAGTGTTCCTGCAATTAACTGTTATCAACCAACAGCCTTCCTCGGTGTTTAAAATTTGAGTTTTAAATTTGGGAGCGAGCTTGTGGAAGTCTTGCAAGGGTTGAGATTCGCGGCTTTTTACCTACTATATCTCCGAGTTTTGTCTCGGTCTTGCTTTTTTGTGCCAGGACTTGAGCAGCAAACCACTCAGTATCCTTGACGGCGACAATTCACAATAGTACATGAAGTGTTTGCCGTTTGTCAAGGCCGCGATGAGAATTTTTCGCCTCAACTTTAGGATTTATAATATTTCCAGCTCGCAAGCAGCGATCGACCAAATTTTGATACAGCAGGAAACACAATTTATGGGACTGATTACGACAGGATCTGATCTGATTCGGGATTTGGAAAAGTCGGGGTCGCTGGCCCTGTACGTTCCTTTAGAAGGAGGATTTGAGGGGCGCTACCTCCGCAGGCTGAGGGCTGCGGGCTACGGTGGGTACACGATTACGGCGCGGGGTTTGGGCGATTTGGCGATGTATTTAACGGGGGTTCACGGGGTGCGGCCACCGCATTTGGGCAAGAAAACTACTGGCAATGAAGGGGCTGTGGGTTATACGTACTACGTGCCGCCGATGTTGAAAACTCAATTAGACAATTTGCCACCTAAAGCAAAAGGACTGGTGCTGTGGATTATTGAAGGGCAGATTTTGTCGAGTCAGGAGATTGAGTATTTGACTGTTTTGCCGACGTTAGAACCGCGAGTTAAAATAGCAGTTGAGATGGGGGGCGATCGAGCTTTTAGCTGGAAGCCACTTAAAGATGCTTTAGTTGCAGCTTAAATTCCGGTATTTGCGATCGCAAATCAACTAAAAAACGCAGCGAGCAACTAAAGCTCAACAGCTTCTGCTCGCTGGTTTTGATATTTTTGGAACTTAATTAACAGGAAAAATCTTATGCTTCAGAACCGCGATTATACCATCATTATTGACAAAAGCGGCAGTATGTACACAAAAGACCAGATGGGCGGTAAAAGTCGGTGGGCGCTCATGCAAGAATCGACGATCGCATTGGCGAATAAATGCGAAGAACTCGATCCTGATGGCATAACAGTTTATGTGTTTTCCGGTCGCTTCAAGCGCTACGACAACGTAACATCAGCTAAAGTCGTGCAAATTTTCCAAGAAAACGAACCTTCGGGAACTACGAATTTAGCGGCTGTTCTGCAAGACGCCTTGAACAGTTATTTTCAGCGCAAAGCATCCGGTAAGACTAAGCAAAATGGGGAAACAATATTAGTAGTGACGGACGGCGAACCGGACGATCGCAAAGAAGTGATGAAAACGATTATAGAGGCTTCCCGGAAGCTCGATCGAGATGAAGAGTTGGCGATTTCTTTCATTCAAGTAGGAAATGCGCCGGAAGCTACTAAGTTTCTCAAAATATTGGATGACGAACTGCAAAGCGCCGGGGCTAAATTTGATATCGTTGATACTGTCACGATGGATGATATTGAAGGAATGACCCTGACAGAGGTATTGCTGAATGCAATAACTGATTGAGGAGGCGGGCGAAGTTCACGCGATTATATTTGGGCTAGTTAGCCCAGCAGCATTTTTTAGGGGGTTTAAGTTATGGAATCTATCGAACGCCTGTTAGGTGAACTTAAGGCAGAGTATCAAGCATCTCAAAAAAATGCTGAGTTGAAAACTCAGGCGCCGGTGCAAGCACAAGCGCCGGCAAATCCAACATTTAAAACATCAGATATAAATTTGTATGCTAGTCCTTTGGACAAGGATTTAGCTCAAATTAAGGCTGAGTACGAAGCGCAAAATAAAGCTCAAGAAGTGGCTTCACAGCAACCCCTTAAGGCTGAGCACGAAGCACAAAATCAAGCTCAGGAAGTAGCTTCACTGGAACCGCAGCCAGCAGAAAAAGTCGCGGTGCCGGAGTTGGACGTACAAACGCACAGACAGAAAGTTAGGCAAGCTCAGGTTTGGCTGAAAAAGTTGGATAAGAATTCCGATGAGGGATATTGGTTCGATCAGTTTGCTTTTAAGTATTCTTCGAGGATAGATGCGGCGATCGACTATTTGCAAGTGGTGAATGAGTTTGATTGATTGAACTACACCGTATTCATAATTTGTCAGGCCGTTTTTTGGTTAATTGCCATCTCTATTTGTTGTAAAGACACGGCAGTGCTGTGTCTTTGCAAAGGGTAAAATAAATATCATATCCTGTCTGATCGAGCGATTAAAAGGGCGGGTTTTTGAGATTGTCAATTATTGGCAGATATTTTTGGTGAACCCGCCCCTACCGTATTAGGGACCGGAAATAATATCCTGTGTATCACACGGGATTTAGGATACGGCACTGCCGTATCCCTACAAATTGCCAGCAAATAAATATCATTTATAGGGACACAGCACAGTTATTTCCTGTGGCTGCGACAACCACGGGAAGGATTGATCCTATACTAATTTTTTGGCAACAGATGTAGGATGCAACAAAAACAAAGCCGCCTTTTTTGCTGTATCTTCAGATAGCTGAATTTGTTTTAACTCAACAATACCTTCACTGATAAAAGTATCTCTCAAAGCAGCTTTTTCTCCGCTGTTAAAACTCGTTTCGTAAAACACTTCTCTAATGCCCGCCGCAATGACTAATTTCAAACAATAGATGCAGGGTTCTAAAGTGACGTAAATACTTGCCCCAGCAGTAGATATACCGTGTTTAGCAGCTTTGGCGATCGCATTTGCTTCCGCGTGAACCGCCCTTGAGGGCAAAGTTTTACTGGCGTCGCAACTACTCAAACCAGGATAGCAGAAGCCTTGAGTAGTACAGTGTGCCGAACCAGACGGCGAACCGTTGTAACCCGTTGCTAAAACTTGCCTGTTTTTAGTTATCACTGCGCCTACAGGAAAAGCCAAACAAGTCGATCGAGTAGCGGCCAATTTTGCTAACATTAAGAAGTATTCGTCCCAATTCGGTCTTTCTTCTTCTAGATTCATTTTCTATCCTGAATGTATTGGTTGCTGGTTTTCAGACACTCGGCCGCCTTTTGCAATTCTATTCCCAAATAACCAATATGCTCGCCTTTGATAGCCGGGGAAGCTGCACAAATTTCTCGCACTAACTTGAGAGGGTTTTTTCCAGAATAACAGGTGACAACTTCGCCACTGCCGGGGGTGGTTTGCGTGACAACTATTTGATTGTCGGCTACTTCAACTAAAAAATTGCCTGCTGCATCGAAAAAGTCTCGATCTTCGCAGATTTTAGCATATTGGGTTTGAATTAGTCGATCGGCATTTTCAAAGGTATCGTCATACAAGTGAGCCGATTGACTCAGCGTTACCAACGGGCCCATCGTCAAATTATAATCGGAACGCCTCGCAATTTCATCTCGAATGTGCTGCTGCAAAGCCCGCAAACCCATGGCATTAGCCGGCCAAGCCGCAAACATATCGTTACTGCGGAGAGTTGCGGTTAGCGATATTTCACCGTCTACAACTCGCACCCAAATGTGATTTAAACAAGGGCTGCCGCTGTGCTGGTGGTCTGAGGAACCGTCAGCCCTTCTGTTAACATTTCCGCCTGCATCCCACAGACTAATTACAGCACTTGCCGCGTCAATTTCCTTAATTAGTTTGGTAATAACTTCTTCAATTTGATCTCGTCCAAACCACGACCGCATCCGCTGTGCGTAGGTATATTTAATGCCTTCGTTATACGGGGCATCTTCCAGCATTTGCGGTTTGTACTGTTCGAGGAAATCGCGGTCGATTGGTAAGTAATTCGGTTCGGGAAAATAGAACTCCGCAGGTTCATCTGTAATCACTGCCATTAAGTCGATTAATTCTTGCCACTGTCCGTCGTAACCAGTCGGCCGCAAGGTGCCGGTGGTCTTAATTCGGTGAATGATTTTTACCCATGTTTCGGCGATAGTTTTGCCTTCGATTCTGTGTCCGTATTTCTGGCCGGGGAGTACGGTGGGGACGATTTCGACTAGCGGAAAAGTTACGGGTTCTCCCCAGGGTTCAACAGATTCTTTTTCAGAAAAACACTTGACAAAAGTCACTGTTTCTGCTATGTTCTTTGCTTCTTTCCATTCTATTGAATGACGCAATAGTTCTAAGGCTTCTGCTGCTATTTCAATATCAATGTAGCCAAATATTGAAGATTTAATTAGCCAGCAATCTCTACCTGTATCGCTTTTGCCTGCTTCAAAGCCGTTACGAAAAAAGTCGATTAGGCACGCTGCGGCACCGGAGTTGCGGTCTTCTTTGGTAGCGTTGAGAATTACTAAAAAGCGGACGTGGGGATTGCACAGCAAGTTTCTAATTAAGAAGTTGATGCCGCGAGTAGGAGAGTATAGTTGTCCGATGACAGCAAATTCATTGGGTTGTAATTTTTTGCCGTTAGCGCTGCCCTTGGAAAGGATCGCACTTTTTACTGTCCAGCCGCTGACAATGGCTGTTTGCCCCGTTCCGCAAATTAATTGATTTGGTTTGTATAGGGGTTTGTACTCAAATTTATTGACGAGATTTGTGGCTGTCATGGCTTACCGTTTTTTGCACCGCGTACTACTATATCAATACTGCAGAATCTTTGATAATTTTGTTTGAACAAATTCCTCAAGCCAACAATTCACTCACAGCTACGCTAAAACCTGCAAGCACACTTTGAGTGTTAACAACTTCATCGGCATTAAACAACCGCCAGCGTTGCCCTGCATTGACAAATATTAATCTAGCTTCAGGAAACAGCAACCAAACTTCTAAACATCCCGATTCCAAATATTCCTGAGCTTTGGCAAATAACTCTTCGCCACTATCTTCGGGAGAAGCAACTTCCGCTATCAAAGGAAAACTTTGGGAAAAGGCTGTAAAATTGCCTGATTGTGGCAGCAGTTCAGGAGTAATGTAAGCAACATCGGGACGGCGACCCTGTTTGCTAGTGCGGCAAAGGACTTCTGTAACAACTTCTCCTCCCTGTCCGCTGGAATGTTTGTAATTTCTCCAGGATGTAGATAATTTAGCTTGAGCGAGACCGTGCTTGAATGTCATTCCTGTTTTCTCAACTAAGTTGCCGTCAACCCATTCCATTCTATCAGGAGGCTTGACTAAAAACTTTTCGAGAGATATGACTTTTTTAGTCTCAGATTGTGGCGGAATTTCTGCTACATTTTCTAATTTTTGCGGTAGTTCTTGGTCTGAGTTTTGGTCGCCACTGTTTGGTATAATTATAGTAGCTGTCATGCTATAAACATCTCTTTAACGATTATAATTTTACAAGCGATCGCTCTCGATCGCATTCGATGACATGATTGAACTTGGTAGATTTTGTCTTTTCAACTTAGCCCGACAATTTATATATCATAGCAATTCAGAAAGGTGACTTTCATGATTCTCTCAAACCGTTTTTCTGAAGCCCTCACCTATGGGGCCGAATTGCACGCTACCCAAGTTCGCAAAGGTTCCGGCGTTCCCTACATTGCCCATTTGTTGGGCACTGCTAGTATAGCTTTAGAATATGGGGCAAATGAAGATGAGGCGATCGCAGCTTTGCTTCACTCCGGCGATCGAAGATCAAGGCGGCGCCACCACCCGCGAAGCCATCCGCCACCGCTTTGGCGATACCGTCAATCGATTTTAGATTTTAGATTTTAGATTTTAGATTGAAGAATTGACTTGCGCGAGATAAATACGTTCGGCAAGTTTCATCAGATACAGGTTTTTTATTTCTGGACGGATGAATCACGTGGCGGGTATCCTGGATGCTTTCGGTAACAGCGATTGTAGACGGCTGTACCGACAGTGACGAGACGCCGAAACCCCCTTGGGGACAGCGAAAACAAGCTTATATCGATCGCATTTCTACAGCTTCTGCCTCAGTCAGATTAGTCTCGGCTGCTGATAAACTTTATAATGCTCGATCGATCCTGAAAGATTCCCGTCAATTAGGAGATACTGTTTGGGAACGCTTCAAAGGTGGCAAAGATGGTTCTCTCTGGTATTATCGTTCTTTAGTAGAAGCATTCCGCAAAGCTGAGTTAACGCCTATAGTGGAAGAATTAGACCGCACAGTTTTAGAATTAGAACAGTTTTCTGAAGGCTGAACACTGAAGGTAAAAATCACTAATTATCAATTACCAATTACAGTCAAAAAATGGCAAATGTTCGCTTAGAAAATATTACCCGACGCTACCAAAACGTCACCGCGATCGAAAACATCAGCTTCAAAATCCCGGACGGGGAATTTTGGGTATTAGTCGGGCCCTCCGGCTGCGGAAAATCCACAATTATGCGGACAATTGCAGGTTTAGAAACCGCCACTTCCGGTAATCTTTACATCGGAGATAATTTAGTTAACAACATTCCGGCGAGACAGCGGGATGTAGCAATGGTGTTTCAAAATTACGCGCTTTATCCGCACATGACTGTCGCAGAAAACTTGGCATTTGGATTGCGGATGCGGAATGTTGACCCGACTAAAATTCAAGAACGAGTCGAAACAGTAGCCCGATCGCTCTCGATCGACCACCTCCTCAAGCGTAAGCCCAAACAGCTATCAGGCGGACAGCAGCAGCGGGTAGCACTGGGAAGGGCGATCGCCCGCGAACCGAAAGTATTTCTTTTAGATGAACCGCTTTCTAACCTCGACGCTCAACTGCGAGACGACACTAGAGCAGAACTCAAACAACTGCATCAACGGCTGGGAATTACCACAATTTACGTCACCCACGACCAAGTGGAAGCGATGACTTTAGCTGATAAGATTGTAGTCTTAAATGGGGGAAAAATTCAACAAATTGGAGACCCGCAAAGCATTTACGCCAAACCAGCTAACCGCATGGTTGCGACATTTTTAGGCAATCCCGCCATGAACATTTTGCCGGCAATTTATACTAACGACTCCTTTCAAGTAGGAGATCAATCTTTAGCCTGTCCGCCCTCGATTCAGAAAAAATTGCAGGCGAGAGAAGGACAAGGATTTGATTTGGGCATCCGTCCAGAAAATATAGAAATCTTTAGGCCACAAACAGTAGAAGAAGATGATTTGAAAAGCGATGTTTGGGCCTTAGAAAAAGTCCCCCTTGATGTAGAGGTAAAAGTAGTTGAACCTCTGGGGCGAGAAACTTTAATTCGGGCGAGTTTGCCGTTGTTGAGTGCTGAAACTACTGTACAGTTACAAATACCTGCAAGTGTTCGCTTGCGATCGGGCGATCGGCTAAAGGTACAGCTTGACTTCGATCGACTATTTATATTTGACCCTTCCACCGGTGAAGCGCTGTATCCTTAACGGGCTTGAACATGACTTACGCACGGGTAATCAGCCACCGGGGTTTTTTTAGTCGCCGTGCCTAAGTCCTCTTCAATCTAAAATCTAAAATCTAAAATCTAAAATAGACTGAGCCTTCCAGTGGGAAAGTCTCGATTCGTAGTTACAAAAATTTACACTTGACATTTATTAATTTACGCAGTAATGATACGATTAGTATTGGCACAACGGTAAAACCTCCCCCCAAAAGTTGATATTTCCTGAATCGGGGCGATCGCGACCCACAACGCCAGCATCTTCGCGCTAAAAAGCGGCTTTGCGCCCCGACTTGGGAGCAACTAGCGAACCAAAAACTCAGAAAAACGTTCTAGCGGCATTTTTAGATGAATCCCGACAACCTGCCTCAAATGCTGCAAACAGGATTTCACCTAACTTTAGGTGCAACTTCCTTTTTAATTGAGACATTGCAAGATCCCTTGAAGCGAGAAGAAAATCTGGACAAACTGAAGTCAGATTTTGGTCAGCTAGCCGATGATCTGCTGGAAAAAGGAGAAATGACTGAGCGAGAAGCCCGGAATTTTGTAGATACTATTTTCTCTCAACCGGGCGATCGGGAGAATGCAGACAGTGAATCTGTCTCGCCCAAGCAATCAGATGCAGCGAATGATGCTCCTCCCGAGTCGGTTGTACAGTCTAACGTAAAGCTAGAGATTCAAGAATTAACTGCACACATGGCAGCGCTAAGGGCCGAGTTGGAAAATTTGCGCGCCGAAAATTCCCAGTATTAAAGAATCAAGAGTCTTTAACACAGCCGGAGTTTACTTGCCAACTTAATTTAACAGAACCAAACTTTAGTCATTGTCCCATTTTTCAGAACCGATCAGGTCGGCGATGCGATCGCGCAGCAAGAAGTCGCATTTTTCTAATTCGCACTCTACACAAGCCCATTCCCGAGGCGGAATGAATTGGCAAAGCGTGTAGATCGGCTGTTGGCGGCTCAGCACGCCCTCGTGGACAAGGTGACGCGCTTCATCTTGGATCACATCTAAAGAGTATTGGATTTGGGGAATAGTGGAGTGAATCATAATGCGCCCTCAATGTTTTACTAAAAAATTTTATGGCCCTGGTAATAATATAGTCCAAACTTAGGAATATGGAAGTTAAATTTTGTCCGTATACAGCTATACAATTCACTGCCGTCCATTTAAAAAAATTATAGGAACGATCGGTAAGTGATGGGATCAGTCTTGGGATTTTCAGACGCAGCACATTTTCCTCAGTAGCAAGCGGATCTGCTGGAAAGCTCTATTGAGAACTTAGGAACCCGCCTCCAATTCCCGGTTTCTGGATACTTCGCCACCAAAGGCAGAATTTCTCGCGAGAAACCGGGTTGATAAATTTAACTCCTCACGCAGCAAGCAGCAAAGGAAAGATTCAGAATTCCCGCAAGCAACTCAATCATTACCAGTGGCGTCAATGCCGAATAGCACTTCTAGAACGAGAGATTGCGCTGTGGGCATCTGGCCAAAACAAAATACATAAGGAAGACTCGGAGGCAAGTGTGGCAAAAATTGCTCTAAAACGTAGGGACTGCCGTAAATTAACACAGCTTGCAGTTCTCCCGTTTTTAATAATTTCTTAAACCAATCTTGAGCTGCTTGGGTCAAACCAGCACTGCCTCGGAAGCAATTGCCGCGAATGAAAATTTGCAGCAGTGTCGGAGAAAAATGCTCTGCACCTGTATTTTCAGCGATCGCCCCTGTGCGATCGTCAATCAGTTGCAATTCGTAACCAAACTGTTCGGGAAGGGCGATCGCCGGAGTGTGGTTGCCCAAAAACTCGCACCCCAAAACATCATCTACAACAATCAAATTCCGCAAAAGCTGGTTTTCTGCGGGTTTTGCAACCTGCAAAGGTAGATTGCCGCCAAATTTCAAAGAATCTCGCAAAATATCGGCAGCAGTTGCCCTGGCATCAGGAGTTGCCAGCCAACTTAAGTCGATCGACTCGATCGAGTCGATCGATTGTAGATTCTTGCTCCCCCCCTTAGCAAGGGGGGGTTGGGGGGGGTCAGAAATCGGCAAACCCACCTTTATTTTCGCTTTCCAAATTCGCTTGACAGATTCCTGGATTTGTGATATGGGAATCCGCCCTTGAGTGACAGCTTCGCAGACAGCCAGAATCGCCCCTTCCGGGTCAAGCGGCATCAGCAAAACATCAGCACCAGCCTCAGCAGCCAAAACAGCAGCTTCATTAGCGCCGTACTTATTGGCGATCGCACCCATCACCAAAGCATCCGTCACAATCAAACCTTCAAATCCCAACTCTTCTCGCAGCTTCCCGATCAAAATTTTGCGAGAAAGAGTAGCAGGAAACTCGGCATCCCAAGCCGGAATCAGCAAGTGAGCACTCATCACAGCATCGACCCCAGCAGCCATCGCCTCAACAAAAGAAGGCAACTCAACCTCAGTCAATCTCGCTGGCGAATGCGGCAAAACCGGCAATTCCAAGTGAGAATCAACCGCGGTGTCCCCGTGGCCGGGAAAATGCTTAGCTGTAGTCAAAACCGGGTGCGGGCCTGCGCCGCGAATAAAAGCAGCGGCTAATTTCCCGACAATTTCCGGTGTCTCGCCAAAAGCGCGGACGTTAATCACAGGATTGTCGGGATTGTTGTTAACATCAACCACTGGTGCGAGAATCCAATTGAGACCGATCGCCCTAGCTTCGATCGCAGTGACAGCGCCCATTTGTTCAGCATATCGATCGGCTTTACCTGCATCCTGCCGGGCCACTTCAGCAATCGCCATCGGCGGCCCGAACCAAGTCGCCCCCGCGAACCGCTGGCCGACACCTTCTTCAATATCAGCCGCCAGCAACAGCGGAAACTTAGCCCAAGACTGCAATTGGTGCGATCGAACTGCCAACTCCGCAGCACTTCCCCCGACCAAAATCACCCCACCGACGCCCAAATTTTCCAGATAATAGCGGAGTTTGCTGGCAGTTGGTTCCCATTCCCGATAGCGAATTTGGTGGTCGAACAAGCAGCCAGAAGCGCGCACCACGAACATCTGGGCGACCAGTTCGGGCAAGGAAAGATTGTCAATCATTCGATTTTAGATTTTAGATTTTAGATTTTAGATTTTAGATTTGGGAATCGGGAATTGGGAATCGGGAATCGGCAAAACAGGGAATTGAGAATTTTCCCTATCTCCTTCTCTTCCCCTCTTCCTTCTTCCTTCTCGCTTCAATCGGGACTTTCATCCTCAGCGAATTCTTCATCGGGATCTAAAGTATCCGGTTTGCGATCGGCAGAAAGCTGATTCAGCAGTATCAACATTTTATCGCCCCGTTCCAAAGAACGGTCTTCCAGAAAAATCACTTCCGGCGTCCGGCGCAGTTGCAATCGTTGGCCCAACTGGTTGCGGACGTAGCTAGTAGCAGATTTCAAACCTTCCATAGTTTCAGCCTTCGCCTCATCAGTACCGTAGATGCTGACAAAAATTTTTGTATGCTGAAGGTCTCCCGAAACAATTACATCGGTAACGCTAACCATACCGGCACCTACCCGATCGTCCTTGATTCCATTCAGCAACATCAGGCTGACTTCCCGTTTAACCATTGAAGCTACACGCTCAATGCGACGACTTGTAGCCATAGCACCTACTCCTCTACTTTCCTAATCAGCCGTTTTTATCCCGATTGACAATTGTAGCGCGATCGGTCAGGGGTTTTACGGGCGATCGTCCAAGTTAGGGGTGAGATACAGCTTAGAGGAAAAAAAATGTTTGATTGCCTATAGGTGAATATATAGCAGCTAATATAGAGAGGTAGAGTGGGGAGCATCCCGATTTTGTAAAAGTGCTATCCAGAGAGGATAATAGGTAGAGCGTCAACGGAAGCGTGAACTGCATT
>NZ_JAUBOQ010000053.1:38833-44691 GCF_036700325.1 Microcoleus sp. Z1_B2 | reverse complement strand
CCGCAGGGTGGTAATCGGACTATTTTTTCTGATGCGATTCCTGGCTGGTCTTTTCATAATGGCGAAACGTCAGCGAGCGTAACTACAAACAATCTTGTTGATGTAAATCAGCTATCTGCAACACAGGCTCCGGCTTTGCACGCAGAACTGGATAGGATAGGAGTAGATCGAACTCAAGCTAATTATGCTCTGAAGTTAGACTCAGGCAAAAGTATTACCCACAACCGTTTTGTTGTACCTGATTGGGGAAATTTACGCTTTGACCTCCATGTTCCCGAAGCAGAACTGAAACGAGGAAGAAATGTTTTGGTCACTTTGTCAGCAGCAGATGGAAGTCCTTTAGGCGTTTCATCATCCATCAACTTGACGCGAGCAAATCGTACACCAGGTGCTTATTTAGCAGACACCCAAAAGATTGATTATGGAATTGAAGGGTTTGAGACTTTCCAAATAGAGGTACCTGACAATTTGCGCGGTAAAGTAGCAACCCTCAAGTTTGAAGTAGTTGGTGGCGGTACTGTTTACTTAGATAATGTATTTTTCAAAAGTCAACATCTACTGTTTGGAAATCCCTCAGATGCAAGGAACACAACTGACCTTGACGTTGCAGATAGCAATAACTATTTGCTAGAGAAAGCACAGTTTGCCACTGCTTATGATGACAGCAGTAAAACTCCTAAATGGGTAAGTTGGCAAATGAATCGAAAGTGGCTGGGTGAAACTCCTCGCTCAAAAATAGACTTTATTGAAGATAAAAGTATTCCTGAAAGCTGGGGTCGGATCGTAGATAAAGACTACCGTGGCAGTGATTACTCAAAGGGGCATATGCTACCTTCGTCTCACCGCACCAATAGCGAAAAAGACAACATAGCCACTTTTCTGTTGACAAATGTAGTTCCACAGCATTATGATAATAACAATGATTTCCGAGGAGAAATCCCTGATAGTCCAGCATGGACAAGTTTCGACGGTTTTCTTAAACAGATTACTGAGACCGATCCAATTACTGAAACCCCAAAAGAGCTTTATGTTGTTGCTGGGGGTTATGGCAGCAATCTGAATCCGCAGCGTTTCAGTCATAACTCGAAGCCTAGCACATTAACAAACCCCCAAATTCTTACTAACAAAGGAATCAATATTCCTGGTTGGACTTGGAAGGTTGTACTGGATTTAGAGCAACCAGGACTGACTCCTGCTAATGTCACAATTGCTAACGCTGGAACTTATGGCATTTTGACACCCAACGAAGTTGAGCCAGATCATGTACCAACTAATCCAAATGGCACAGTGGGTAATAATGGAGATTTTCCGGTACCAGTTCCTCACCCTTTCAATAGTTTATTAGGGTTGAGTCTTCCAGACATACAAAACAAAGCTGCTTGGAGAAATTGGCAAACATGGAAGCTGACTGTTAACCAAGTTGAGGAATTGACTGGACTTGACTTTTTCTCAAATATTCCCGACGAGATTGAGGAAATAATCGAATCATAAGGCTGATGGTCTAGACATCAAACAAAGTAGCCTGGAAAGCTGACTTGGCTTACCAGGCTCTTGACTTTTAATGAAATTGAACTATATATAGCGAACCTAAATGATTTGTGCAAAGCAAAATATTTGAAAATGCTATCCAGCCAGCATTACTATTACACACTCTTACATAAATGATTTAGGTTACTCATAATTTTCATCTTCATTATTAATAGTTCCATCTGGCATGATGGTATCACTAAAAATCAAACGCCCCTTTGGACTGACTTGAAATGTTGCCCCCATCAAGTTGGCTCTGGTCAGGTTGGTACAATTCAATAGCGTACAAAACAAGCTGGCTTCTCTCAAGTCAACATCAATTAGGTCGCCTAAGAGTTGAGCGTAATCTAGGATAGCATCCCTCAAATTGGCACCAGTCAATATAGTCAGCGATAGGGTAGCAAACTCTAGGTTAGCACTGCTCAAGTTAGCACCGCTGAGATTAACATAACTCAAATCGGCTCTAGTCAAGTTAGCACCGCTGAGATTGATACCACTCAACTCATTCTGACCTGGTTGGAGGTCTTCGATGTATGTCACGTTAGCAACGTTTAAGTCAGCATGACTTAAATCAACTCCTGAGAAATCCCTTTCTCCCGCAGCGTATCGCCTATATAGTTCTTCAACGTCCATGTTGGATGTCCTGAATCTATTTACACTATCAATAATACTGCATTCACTAAATAGCGATCGCGCCTCTTTTTATATTAAATCAATTCCCCACCCTATTAAGGATAGAATCGAAGCAATGTTCAAGTTAACACCACTTAAATCAACCCTAGAGTAATCCCTTTATTCAGCAGTATATTGAGATTTAGGAGAAGACGACCTATGAAAGGATCGCTATTTACTGAAATGAGTGCCTCAGAATTGCTCGAACGTTATGCTGCTCTTGAGCGAAACTTTGCTGGGATTCGTGTTAGTGCGTTCATATATTTGGAAGGAGCAATCTTGAGCGATGCCAATTTTTCCGGGGCTGTTCTGCAGGGTTCGATGATTGGAACTGACTTCACTCGAAGTTACCTGATTGGAGCCGAATTGGCTGAAGTGTCTCTGGAGAAAGCCATCCTGCAACATACCCGCTTGGATGGAGCTACCCTCGCTCAATCGATCCTCGATCGAGCTGACTTGACTCATGCTTGTTTTGTACGTGCCGAGTTGGATGAAACCCTGGTGGAGAAGACCAACTTCTATCGCTCTAATTTGTTCGGTGCTTCCGGTGTAGACATCGAATACTGGCTGGAACAAGAATGTATTTTCTGCCACACTATTATGCCCGATGGCAGTGAGAGGAATGATGGGTGCCAACGTCTAGGTATTTGTGTGTATTAATTCACTTGGAGCCGCTGTAACAGCGGCTCGTGAACTTTCTTTATATTATTAAATCAAACAACGTAGGCGGGAAAACTTGCTAGGCCTACCAGGCTCTTGACTTTTAATAAAATTGAACTAATCTTCATCTTCATTAATACTGCATTTACTAAAGAGCAATATTAGCCGATCGCCCTTTTACCGCCTTTTACCCCTTTGAAGACTTACAACGAAGAAAACCTGGGACGACTGGCAGCGGAGTCAACATTACGATCGCTCGTAACTCAACTCTTAAATTCTGGAATGAGTCGGGAACAGGTAGCGCAAATGATGAATTTATCAACCGTGGAAGTGAGACGATTGGTAGGGGAAAACTTTTGTTCGATCGCACTTTTCCAAGATATCAAGAATAGTGCGATCGAATTATTGGACAAAATGAGAACAGTCAACAGTCAACAGTTAACAATTAACGAATGACTAGAGAGGCTTATTAGTAGGTTTAAAACCCTGCTTTTGAAAATAGGTTCGGAATACCTCTTGAGCAATTGGTGCCGCCGATACAGAACCAAATCCGCCGCCTTCAACTATAACTGCGATCGCAACTTCCGGTTTGTCAGCGGGAGCAAAACCCACAAACATAGAATTGTCAGGATGACCGGGCATTTCCACCGTCCCAGTCTTACCAGCACTTAAAGGAATAGTACCATCATTCATGCGTTTGCCAGTACCTTTTTTCACCACGTCAATCAATCCCTCGCGAACAACATTCAAAGTGGCAGGCTTAATACCTGTGGGAACTTTTTTGGTAATAGGAGTGTTAGTTTGAGAAGCCAATAAATGCGGCTGAACTCGATAACCGCCATTAGCAACAGTTGACACCATCACAGCCAATTCTAAGGGAGTACAAAGTACCAAACCTTGACCGATCGACATTGTTACCGTATCCCCAACATACCAATCTTCCCCATACATTTTCTGTTTCTCTGCTGGTACCGGAACTTGACCGTGATTGGCGGATTCCAACCCCAAAAGGTCTAAATTAATAGTACCGCCAATGCCCATTTTTTTAGCTGCTTTCGCCATTTCTTCGGGGCCGGCAGCCATACCTACTTGATAGAAAAACGTATTGCTGCTGTAGGCTAAAGCGTCGCGGAAACCGATAACGCCGTAACCGCCGCTGTGTTCGTTAAAAGAAATTCCGCCGATCGTAATTGAAGAAGAAGTGGCCACAGTCGAGTCAGGAGAAAACTTGCCCGACTCCATCCCCGCTATAGCAGTGACAATTTTAAAAGTGCTACCGACTGGATAACCTTGAACGGCTCGATTTAAAAACGGTTTTTCTGGCCCTTGCAGCCGCTCCCATTCTGTTTGAGTCACCTTGCGGGTGAAAATATTGGGGTCAAATGTCGGCCAACTAGCCATTGTTAAAAGAGCTCCGGTTTTTACGTCGATCGCCACAACTGCACCCAGGCGATCGCCCAAAGCTTTTTCTGCAGTTTTCTGCATATCTAAATCTAAAGTTAGCTGCACCGGTTTGCCGGGAATAGGGTCTTTTACACCTAAATCTTGGATTTCCTCGCCCTTAGCATTCACCTCGATTAAACGGTTTCCCCAAACGCCCTCTAAAGTTGAATTGGCTAATTTTTCAACTCCCATTTGACCCACGAGCATCCCCATCGGATATGCAGGATTAGCTTTTAATTGCTCTAAACTAGCTTCGCCGACGTACCCCAAAAGGTGAGCTGCTAATTGCTGGTGGGGATTGTCTCGGCTCGATTCTACGCGAATTTCAACTCCCCGCAAACTATTAGCTTGTTCTCCCAAAGCGACGAAAGTACCGACATCAATATCCTTACTAATTCGCACTGGCAGGGCCGATCTGTAGCCAGCGGCATCGATTTTTTTGACAATTTCGGCTGCCGGAAGTTTGACGATCGGGCCCAGTGTAGCGGCGATCTCTTGCCACTCCTTGGCCGATCGCTCTTTTGGCCACACATAGACCGATCGAGATACGCGGCTGGCCGCAAAAATTTTGCCGTTGCGGTCTAAAATTTGACCGCGAGTCGCTGGGACTGAAACAGGGCGAATACGGTTATTTTCCGCCCGCTGTCGGTTGTAGGCTCCCTGTATCAGTTGCAATTCGGCTAGACGAAATATTGGTAGCGCCATCAAGGTAGTGACGATCAGCATAAAAATCATAACTTGGAGCGATCGGCTGCGTTGCCGTGAAGCATTGTCCAAGCCATTTTTGTCGAATCGGACTTTAGAGTTAAAAGAAAAATCGCCAGCCATATTAATTAATCTGCTCTTTTTATTCAACTAACAGGTTGATACGGTTCCCATCCGGATTATTTTGCCTATGATACAGCGATTATAACTTCTCACTCTTTAGTGACAGACATAAATTCGGCCCGTTGGTAGACGAATCAGCCGGATTGCTTGATTAAGGTATATAAGATGTATGTTAAATATCAAGTTTTTTTGACAATTCAACTGTTAAGGAGGTACGAGCGCTGTGGAACCGATCGATTTTTTGATTGCTTGGCTGGTGACGGGTAGCAGCTTGCTACTGATTTCTCAACTGCCGATCGGCGTAGAAATTGACAGCACACCGAAAGCAGTAATTTCCGCTGCAGTTTTGGGAATGTTGAATGTTTTAATTTTGCCAATTCTGAAAGCAGTTTTTTTCGTGCCGAACCTACTGACGTTGGGGTTGCTTTCCGGCGCGTTTGCTTTTGTAATGAACGTGATTGTTTTTGCCTCGGCTGCGAAGCTAGTTGAAGGATTTAGTTTGCGGATGGGCCTTTGGAGCGCGGTACTGGGGGCGATCGCCTTGGCTGTAGTTAGCAGCTTTATCAACGGCGCACTAATTTAGCAACTTCCCCGGATAAAGGGCGATAGAAATCGCCCGATATTTCCCACCCTTAGCTGGCGCGTTTCGTGTGCCTACAACCGATTTCTATCGCCGAATATTTCTTCTCCCTTCTTCCTTCAATCCGTTACATCCGTTACATCCGTTA